>JBCCNR010000195.1:0-3901 GCA_039025725.1 Pseudomonadota bacterium
AAATTCTCTTTATCGAAAATCAGCTTAACAATCGACCCAGAAAAGTGTTAGGCTTACGTACTCCTAACGAAGTTTTCTTCCAAAACTTCCCTACTCACGCCTCTGTCGCACTTCAATCCTGAATGGGCCTTTACAGAGCTACGAAAAAATTATATTAGCAGCATAAGGGCTTCAACTTTTCGTCAATTCATAACGCATTACCGCTCTACTCTGAAATATAGCTGGGCGATCCCTGAACTTGTCAAAGGGTGCGAGCGTTATGGGGAGTAAGGTAATGAACAAAAAACTAACACTTCGCCCTTCGACAAGCTCAGGGACCGCCAAAGGACAGCTCAGTGACCGTTTTTTTGCCATTTCGCGCAACCCGCACAGTCAAAAAAACATAAAAAATATTTATTTGACAATTAATTAAATTTAATATATTATTAGTTTATGATGTGTGTAAATGGAGACTTTAAATTATGAATGTAAACTATGATGTTGCTGGTGGAAATACTCCACCGATGGATTATCATTACCCAGAAGAACGCAAACCATCCTCCCTCCTGCCCCTTGCTTTAACAGGGTTGCTCGCAGGTGGCGCTGGCTTTGGCGCTTATAAATATCTACAACATCGTGCAGCGGTAAAGGCAGCGGAAAATGCTCCTTTACTTTTAAAAATGGCGCGTGGTTTAGGAAATGTTGGCAGTGCTGCTGTTGGCCTCGGTGCTTTAGGTGTTGGTGCCATGGCAATGATGAATGAGAATGTCCGAAATAAAATCATGGAGCTCATCAAAAAACCCGTAAATTATATTATGGGATCTGATGCAGTAAGCAATGCTGCGGATGCGGCCACAAACATAGCTGCGGATGCCGCAGTTGATGCAGCAAGAGCCGCAGATGCTGCCACCGAAGCAGCGACAAATGGAGCTGAGGCAGCCAAGGCAGTAGGATCATCTATCGGTCAGAATATTAGATATTATGGCTCAAGGGGTGCAGCAGCGTTAGGAGCCGGCGCAACAGCATATGGAATGTGGAAAGACCCATTAAATGTTATTCCTGACACCATATATAATACCGCAATTCACACAGCTACTCAAACCATTCCAAATATTGTGACCGGACTAGGAGGAGCTCTATGGAATCGCTTACCTGGTATAGGTCTTTCAGCTGTGGCGTCTAAGATTGCGGGCTTGATTATGGGCACGAAAGATGAGTAAAATTTAGGCCAGACCGTGAAAGATGCTTCTGATTATGCTTCCACTCCTGGATTAGGTATGATTGTAAGCATGATAGGCCTCGCAGGAGGACTTGCAACACTTTCTAGCAATGATACCGATTATGATTACCATCCTTGCTATTCTCGCTACCCTCGCTATAGGCTTGTTGAGCTAAGACCATATTGTTGAACCGGTATTAAAGCCACTCTGTAATCTCTTTATTTGTATTGAAAGGAAATTTTATGAAAGTCAATTCTCAGTATGACACCCAGCAAGAGGATACAAAATCTTGCATGCGAACTGTTTTTCCATCACTTATCGTCGGCGGAGCCATAGGTGCACTGGTCGCTAATAATAGACTCAAAGCTGCCGAGGCTGCAAAACTTGCTGCGAGACCCAATCTATTTACCAGATCTTTACAAGCTATTGGTCAGGGAACAGCGGCATCAGCAAAGCTGGCAATCGGGTCTGCGCTTCTTATAGGTAGTGGGTATTTTATAAATCGCATGATAACCCCAGGGTCAGAAGATCCTTTAAAAGATATTAGAGGATATATTAATCAAGCTTTACAATCCATTGGAGGGCTTGGCGATAAAGTTCATCAAGGTGCGCATTGGGTCGGTGATAAAGTATCTGACTTTTTCAATAGCAGCAGCTCGTCAAGCACTGCACCATAATTCTACATACCGGTGTAATTCGGACCTTCCCCTCCCTGAGGCGTGTGCCAAGTGATATTTTGCATGGGATCTTTAATGTCACATGTCTTGCAGTGAATACAATTTTGAGCATTGATCTGAAATTTAGGCTGATCTTTTTCATCCTGAATAATTTCATAAACGCCCGCGGGACAATAAAGTCGGGCAGGCTCGGCATAATGCGGAAGGTTGAACTGTACAGGTATCGAAGGATCTTGGAGTACGAGATGCACAGGCTGATCTTCTTCGTGATTTGTCCCAGTTAAGCTAACACTTGTTAGCTTGTCAAAGCTCAAAACACCATCATATTTGGGATAAATAAGTGTCTTACACTCTTTAGCAAGTTTCAGTGAGGCATGATCAGCTTTTGCATGATGCATTTCTGGGATAAACCCGAACGCATTTCCTGTCACATGCCGGACCCACATATCAACACCACCAAGAGCAATCCCAGCCATTAAGCCAAATTTTGACCAGAGCGGCTTAACATTTTTGACGATATTCAGCTCATGATAGGTTTTCGACTGTTTAAAAGAGTTTTCATACATATCTAGCTTATCTGATGCCCTGCCCTCTATGATGGCTTTGACAGCTGCTTCAGCCGCGAGCATACCGGTCTTCATTGCATTATGAGAGCCCTTAATACGCGGCAAATTGACAAAACCTGCGGCGCAGCCAATCAGTGCTCCGCCGGGGCATGTCAGTTTAGGGATGGATTGGAAGCCGCCCTCGCTGATGGCGCGCGCACCATAGCTTATGCGCTTTGCACCGTCCAAAAGATCACGATAGATAATATGTTGCTTTAAATTTTGAAACTCATCATAGGGCGATAAATATGGATTTTTATAATCCAGATGGATAACAGCCCCAACTGTTACCAGATTATTTTCCGCATGATAGATAAACCCACCACCGCCAGCTCTGCGGCCGAAGGGGGCTCCCATTGTGTGGACAACGCGGCCTTTGACGAAATTTTCCGGCTTAACCTCCCATATTTCTTTGAAACCTATGCCATATTTTTGCGGAGAGCTCTCTGCGTCAAGATTATATTTTTTAATAATCTGCTTGGAAAGTGAGCCCCGCGCGCCTTCTGCAAATAGGATATATTTCCCATATAAGATCATTCCGGGCTCATAATCTGGTTTCTGCTTACCAGAGCGGTCAAGACCAAATTTTCCAGCCAGAACGCCTGATATAGCCTCACCGTCATAAATTATATCTGAGACAGACATGCCGGTATAAATCTCAACACCTAATTCTTCCGCTTTTTTGGCCAGCCAAACACATAAATTCCCGAGCGAAATAATATAATTCCCATCATTATGCATAAAAGGCGGCATCACAAAGGATGGAATAGTCATCGACCCAGCAGGCCCCAATATAAGAAATTCATCCTCTGTGACCGGACTATTTAAAGGTGCACCCTCTGATAGCGCATCTGGCAAAAGCTCAAATAGATATTCTGGGTCTAAAACTGCACCCGACAGGATATGGCCGCCTATTTCAGCTGATTTTTCGAGTAAAACGATATTTATATCCTTTCCAGCTTTCTGAGCCTCCTGTTTTGCCCGAATGGCTGCACATAGCCCTGCCGGCCCACCGCCAACAATAACAATATCATATTCTGCGCTGTCATAGTCTTTTACATTATTTTTTGTCAGCATATATATCTCCTTCAGCTTTTATGATAAGGATGACCAGATAAAAGCGTTATCGCACGATAAATTTGCTCTACGGTCATAAGACGCGCCATCATATGTGGCCAGGTCATTTTTCCCAAAGCAATATGGCTATGTGCTTTTTTAAGCAAAGATTGGTCCAAACCATATGCTCCGCCTATCATAAAATGGCATTTTTCTATGCTATTATCCTTTATTTTTTCTATAAGCCTGGCAAATTCAGGGCTGCTGAGATTTTGTCCCTTTTCATCCATCGCAATCAGATAATCTGCATTCCCAAGCTGAGAGAGCAATTGCTGTGCTTCATATGTTTTTTGCAAATCTGGAG
>JBCCNR010000196.1:0-3854 GCA_039025725.1 Pseudomonadota bacterium
AATATGTACAAACTTTGCTAAAATCTTTACTGGCTTAGGTGTCTCTATTTTAAAATACACTCAAATACAATTAAAATAATAATATTTAATATTGACTTATATTGTTTATTGTAACTATAATGACAAGTTAATTTTTTAATTTTAATTTTTATTTTGGAGACTTTTATTATGGCAATAAAAACAGAACCAACCGGTGCACGTCCAGGTCACTCATTACCCACAGAACAACCAGCACCAGATTTTGATAGCTGGGAGTTACACATGATTGATGATTATCAATCTATTGAGGAAGGTCTTGAAAAAACTCCTGCTGATAGCCCTGCCAGAGATTATTCAGAAGCACAGCTTGATGCCATGGAACTAAATTATGAGAAGACTACAGGCAGGAATCTCGCAGATGACTCTGAGTACGAAAAAAATCATTCGACATTTAACCCATTTTAATACCATTAATAAGACCTCTATGTATTATAGAGGTCTTATGACTTTCTTAAACGTAATTTGAATTTGTAATTACAACATACGAAATGAGAGCGCTCCCGCTAAGGCAGCTTGCGACAATAATGTTGTTTCATTTGCAATATCAATATCATTCTTTAAATCATCAATATCCTGAATAGTTCGCGCCGTGCGTAACAACCGATGATATCCGCGTGCGGAGATGGATAATTTTTCAGCTGCTCTTGTGAAAAAATCACGCGTTTGCTGCGTCATTTTAGTGATTTCATCCAAAAACTGTCCACCAATCCGAGCATTGACTGGCGAAACACCAGACATATCTGTGTATTTTTCCGCGCGTTTGGCTTGCATGTCACGTAAAGTAATGGTGCGTTTTTTAATATCATTGCTTGTCTCTCCGCGTGGTGGCAGCGCCAAATCTGAAATCGCCACTGAGGCCAATTCTACTCTTAAATCAAACCGATCAAGCAGAGGCCCTGACACGCGGTTGGTATAATCTTTGCCGCATTGCGGAGCACGATTACAAGCTTTATTGGTCTCTGTCATATATCCGCATTTGCAGGGATTCATCGCGGCCACAAGCTGAAATACTGCTGGATAGGTCACACGATGCTCTGCTCGGGCAATGACTGACTCCCCTGTTTCAAGTGGCTGCCTAAGAGAATCCAAAACATCCGAACGAAATTCTGGCAATTCATCGAGGAATAAAATACCAGAATGTGCAAGCGATATTTCTCCGGGCATTGCACGACGTCCGCCCCCAACCAAAGCTGCCATCGAAGCAGAATGATGCGGATTGCGATAGGGTCTTTTATTGATAATACCATTTTCTCCAAGCTGACCACAAATAGACGCCACCAAAGAGACCTCTAATTTTTCTTTCAAACTCAGGGGCGGCAATATATCCGGAAGGCATGAAGCCAACATTGACTTTCCTGCCCCCGGAGGCCCTGACATCAGCAAATTATGCCCACCGGCAGCAGTGATTTCCAGTGCATGTTTTGCTGTTTCCTGACCGCGCACCTCAGAGAGGTCAAATTTTGCCGCACTTTTTTGACTTTCCTCTCCATCTTGTAGCTTTTCCAGATGCTCTGGTTCTAAGCTATGAATCTCAAGCCTGTTTTTATTTTGATAATGATTCATCGCCTCAAACAGATCTTGTGGCACGATTATTTGCGTTTGAGCGGCCCAAAGAGCTTCAGATAATTTGTCTGGCGCACAGATAAATTGCTTCTTCATATCCCCGGCTGTCACAGCAGCAGGCAAAATACCCGGTACCGATCTGATCTTTCCATCCAGAGAGAGCTCGCCCAATGACAAGATATTTTGTACCGCAAAAGCCGGAATATGATCCAAAGCCGCCAATAATCCAAGCGCTATAGGCAAATCATAATGCCCGCCCTCTTTCGGGAGGTCAGCGGGACCAAGAGACACTAAAATACGCTTTGCCGGAAGTGTAATACCACATGCATTCAACGCAGCACGGACGCGCTCTCTTGCCTCAGAGATAGCTTTATCTGCAAGCCCAACAATCTGAAAAGAAGCCAACGCAGATGAGACCTGAACCTGTACTGTAACCGGTATGGCCTCAATGCCGCGAAAGGCGACTGTATATGTTTCTGTAACCATCAATTATCACTTTAAATATTGAGACACCTAAGCTAGTGATGATTTTGACAAAGTTTGTACCTATTTCTAAAGGGCCTTTTTTATGTGTTATCATCACGAGGTAAGATGTCTGTAAATATCTCATCCAGTATTCTTTAATTCAGTTTTTGGCAAAGACCGCGCCACTTGTCTTAATGTCACAAACTCTTCACCTGCCGTAGGATGCACTGCCATCGTTGCATCAAAATCTGCTTTGGTCAGACCTGCCTTTACAGCGATCGCAACGGATTGGATCATCTCTCCCGCATCAGGCCCTAATATATGCACGCCAATGACCTTATCAGTCGCTGTATCGACAATCAGTTTCATATACATCTTAAAAGCCTTATCAGAGAGTGTGTTCTTCATTGGCCTGAACTGACTTTCATATATATCCACCATAAAGCCTTTTTCCTGCGCAATATCTTCGCTAATGCCAATAGTCCCAATTTCTGGCGTTGTGAAAACCGCAGTGGCAATATTTTCATACGCCATCGGACGCGGCTTATTGTGACATAATGTATCAACAAGACACATGGCCTCTTCAATCGCGACAGGTGTTAAATTCATGCGGTTCGTTACATCCCCAAGGGCATAGACCCAATCGAGATTGGTTTTGGAATATTTATCAACCTGAATGGCCTTATTTTTATCCAAAATTACACCAACCTCTTCGAGGCCTAAACGATCTGTGTTGGGCACGCGTCCCGTTGCATTTAGAATAGAAAAAAATTCTTGCACAGCTGCCTGCATACCCGATGGTGTTTGAATCATCAGCTTATTGTCTTTAAACTGTAAATCATCAAGCTGAAGCTTTGGGATCAGTTTTATATTTTTACGCGTAAATTCTTCTGTTAAGCGCTCACGTATCTGTTGATCAAATCCTCTCAGGATCATATCGCCGCGAAACCCAACCGTTACATCCACACCAAGCCCATTAAAGATACTGGCAAATTCAAGCGCAATATATCCTGCACCATAGATGAACAGCTTTTCCGGGAGCTCTTTAAGATCAAAAATCTCATTTGAGGTCATGCCTATCATTTGACCATTTACTTCTAACGGTCTCGGCCATCCGCCCGTTGCAATGATAACTTTATCAGCCTCTACTTCCTGTCCTGATCCTTCAAGCTTTATCTTATTCATTCCTGAAACAGATGCGCGATCATTAAAAATATGCACATCTGAGCCCGCCAGTAATTTATAATAAATCCCCTCAAGGCGTGTAATTTCTTTTTCTTTATTATCGCGCAATGTCGCCCAGTTAAAATCTGCGCTACCTAAAGACCAGCCAAATGATTCTGCCAAAGCAAAATTTTCTTTGAAGCGCGATGCATAAACATATAATTTTTTGGGCACACATCCGCGAATGACACATGTTCCGCCATAGCGATATTCTTCAGCAATGCCAACACGCGCCCCAGTTGCAGCAGCCATACGGGCAAAGCGCACACCGCCAGAGCCTCCGCCAATCACAAAATAATCGAATTTTTCCACTGCTTATCCCCAAAATATTGTGTTTTAACCTTATGCTTTTTTCAATTTATGAATGCAAAAGATGGTTTTCAGTTAACCCTATTCATTAATACAAAACTCATTATATTTCAAAGAGTTATTAAACATTCGCTTAAATTTTAAGAAAAAACTGATTTTTTGAAATGAAATTTTAAAAAAAATCTGTATAATGGATGCTGGTAATGATGGAGGGTCTTACATATGACAAAAAAACTATCAAGTAAATCACTACT
>JBCCNR010000197.1:0-3851 GCA_039025725.1 Pseudomonadota bacterium
CAAACATATCATCAGAAACCAAAACCTGACCGTCACAAGCGTCACTCGCACCAATGCCCAATGTAGGAATTGAAACTGAATTTGTCATTTCATTAGCAAGATTATAGTCAACTCCCTCTATAACAGTCGCAAAAGCACCAGATGCTGCCACTGCTTTAATATCATTTAAAAGTTTTTCCTTATCTTGATTATCCTTGCCTCTTGCTGCGTAGCCACCATAATGATGCACACTTTGCGGTAGCAACCCAACATGACCCATAACAGGAATATTGCGGCATGTAAGAAATTCAATGGTTTTAGCTATTTCTACGCCACCTTCTAGTTTCACACACTCACAGCCGGTCTTTTGCATAATTTCTGCAGCAGTTCTGTAAGCTCTCTCAGGAGAACTTTCATATGTCGAGAAGGGAAGGTCAATAACCATTAAGGCATTCGTCCTGCCTCTTGCAACGGCTTGCCCTGCCATAATCATCATCTGACGTGTAACATGTACAGTACTTTGCAAACCATGTAATGTCATACCCAGAGAGTCACCAACAAGAATAATATCTATATAAGGATCTGCAAGCTCAGCAATACGCGCAGAATATGCAGTCAACATAACTAATTTTTTTTGCTCTTGCTTAAGTGCAATAATTTTAGGGATCGTGATTTTAGACATAGTCAGATACAGTTAAGCAGGCTGTTTAAGAGGGACAACTGACGATGCTTCATCTATAATATTGCTTAGTTTGCTCTCTACGTCATTCTTTGCCGAAGAGACATTCTCATCATAAGATTTTGAACTATTTGATACAACATCCGGCATATTACCCCAACGATCCTTTGCTGTTTTATCAGCACCCATTGACAGAAGAAAAGCAACGACATCTTCATGCCCCTCTTCAGATGCAAGATGAAGCGCAGTTCGACCATCATAATCTTTCGCATTTACATCAACACCATATGATAAAATACGCCTAACCTCATCTATGTCACCCGAACTTGATGCAGCAATCAGCATAGTGACAAGGGAAACATCAAATTGAGATTTCTGCAATCTTGGGTCAATTTTTTCGCTATTATGGACGATATTATCATAAATGTGAAAGTTAAATTCACGCACGAGTTCTTCACAAAAGGCGACCCCTCTGACACTATTGCCCATAACATCAAGACGTGGAGACCAAATCGCAATTCCCATAAGGTTCGGAATAACTAAAATAACAACACCTGAAACTCCGGATTTTGCCGGAAGACCAACTTTAAAGGCAAACTCACCAGAGAAATCATACATACCGCATGAAGACATCAGCGAGAGACAATGTTTTACAGATTCATTGGAAAATATTTTTTCATTCGTAAATGTGCATATCCCTGCATTAGCAAGGTTGGCCACTATTGTCGAAAACTCATAGCTATTAACCTCAATGGAGCAAGCCTGAAAATAAAAATCTATCACCTGATCAATATTAATATTTTCTGGAAAGGCTCCGACCTCACGCATAAAATATGTCAATGCCATATTTCTATCACAATTGCTTTTCTCTGAAAGATAAATAGCATTGTTAAATTGTGGCTTCTTTCCAGCGCATAAGCTCTCCCATGTTCCCATAAGATGATTAAATCTGTCAGAAAGTGGCTCGTCCGGCTTTATCAATGACGCACACATAATAGCACCGGCATTGATCATTGGATTGTGCGGAAGACTATCGCGATTAAGAGTGATTTCATTGAAGCTATGTCCGCTTGGTTCACGACCAATATGCTCATGTACTTTTTCAAGGCTGTTTAATTCAAGTGCAATACAGTAATTTATAGGCTTACAGGTAGACTGCACACAGAATTTTTCCTGATGATCGCCAATATTAAATCTTTGCCCATCAATCGTACACACGCTTATCGCAAACTGATCAGGATTAACACGACCAAGCTCAGGGATATATTTTGCAACCTCACCCCCCTCATTTGGCGCAACCCTATTGAAAATCTCAGTAATTTTCTGCGAAAAAGATGCAAAATCAGGAATGGCCAGTTTTCCTCTTATGATGCGCTCCATGATAAGATGACATGGCGCAGCCATTTCAATAAAATGTTCAAGCGCAATATCCTCATCATTGCCGTAATCTTGTAAAAGTGACATGAGAGGCTCAAGACGAACATCATCTTTTTCTATGCCCCTTTTGGCAAGCAAATCATTCAAAATACGTTTTGTAATAGAACCGTTTGCATTACAAAGCGTCTTATACATGTGATGGGTTTCTTCCTGAACCATAACTGATGAACCTACAATAAAAATACTTCAAATTAACCATCAAAATACATACAACATAAAACAAAAAATTACATCACTAAATATAAAAATCTTTAAAATAAAAACTATGGTAACTTCTAAAACATGGTACGAACAAAAACCACATCAGTCATGGCGTACTACTAACGACAGCTTCTCGTCATATAATACCAATCGCCTTAATTAATTTTCAAAACTGTACCTATCATAATTATTATATATCAAGCACCTTAAAGTTATTTTTTCTCTCACGCCAGTTGGCTTAAGCCAACAGCTCCGAGGGGGCGCGCAACGATGCGCGGCGCCCAGTCGGGCGCTCTACCAAAAGCACTTAATCACAAATTATTTTGGGCTTTTGGTATAAGTTTTTTCCACATTTTTTCTAAATGCCAATATTGGGGCTGAGTATCCACAAAAGAGTCATCTATGGGCTCAATACCAAGCTTTTCGCATTGATCTAGAAAAACTGTTAAAAATAGAAAAACATTTACTTTTTCTAACTTTTCACGCACCTTATTCCATGCGTTAGCCTCTTTAATGGCTTTAAAGTCTTTTGTTATGTTCGGGCAATTTTGACGAGCAGCCTCAAGTATAAGTGCAAGGTCATATGCTGTGATTTCACTGTGTAAATTCTTTTGAAGATAGTCTTTATCCTCAGAAGATAAGTCTTTAGCGTATGGAGATCTAAGAAAGTTGCTAACGCTTAACTTTTCGCCAAATTCTAGTTTGAGCCTTGCCTTTAGCTCATCTAAGTCTCCTTCGGAGTGAATCGAAAGTATATGTTGTGGTTCTTCATTTGGAGGCGTAAAGAAGGTGTGTGTATGCCCGCCTGGTATTGTTATAAATATCATACCGTCATCTGTTGGGCTAAGGTCATACACACAAGGTCCAAGGTGAAACCCTGTTTTTCCTAAATGTATAACGTCTCTTCGGTTTTGAGGATCTAGTCCGTGGCAGTGATCAAGTTCTCCAACAACAATTAATTTCTTTGGTATAAAATAAAAAAGATAGGCTTGTACATTCTGTTTTAATATATTCTCTAATGCACCAGTAACTAATTTGTATTTCGGTATTTTTTCCATAATTGAACAATCTTCCGGAGTTACAAAACTTACATAATTATCACTATGAGATGCTATTTCTGCTACTGACTGAAGCTTAGACCTAACCCTACACATGAAATCCGGTATTGACTCACTAGCTTGCCTTGTTATTGCAAGTCCCTCGGAAAAACTATTATTTGGGTTAAGACCATGTTGTCTCAAAAAGCTCTGTATTGAGCCTCCTTCGGGAATTTTTACTCTTACTACTCTTATGCCAGGGTTGCTAGCCCCAAAAAAACCTTCTGGAAGCTTACAATCATCCATTTGCATAAAACCAGGAAAACCCTCGATTCTTTTTGCATAAGGGTTACCTTCTAATCCTTTTAGGGTTTGTGGAGCTTTTTCTAAAGATGCTCTAATTTTAGATAGTTTAATGTATTTTGTTGCATTTTTCTCTGCTATATCACTAACAACTGATGATATTGAGCTGTTAGGCCTAAAGCTGACTCTGGCTAATCTTGCCGTGGCGGGGCCCG
>JBCCNR010000198.1:0-3813 GCA_039025725.1 Pseudomonadota bacterium
CATCTATCGTTATTTTCCAATGTTAAATTAATAATAGAGTGAAAGGGATGCTATGTCATCATCCGCCAAGGAATTATTTGAGAAAACGGCATCCACGCGCGCAAAAGAGAGTTATTCTGCATCGGATATCACGATTCTGGAGGGGTTGGAGCCTGTTCGGATGCGTCCGGGGATGTATATTGGTGGTACTGATGAGCGAGCATATCATCATCTTGCCTCAGAGATTATTGATAATTCCATGGATGAGGTTGTTGCGGGCCATGCTGACAAGATAGAGGTTGAGCTGCGGGAAGATGGTTATCTTATTGTGACGGATAATGGTCGTGGTATTCCGATTGATCCGCATCCTAAATATAAGGACAAGTCTGCGTTAGAGATTATTTTTACGACGTTGCATGCTGGTGGGAAGTTTAATGGCGATGCATATCAGACATCTGGTGGGTTGCATGGTGTTGGGTCTTCGGTTGTGAATGCGCTTTCTGAGGAGTTAATCGTAGAGGTTGCGCGGTCGAAGACTCTTTATCGGCAAAGCTATGCACGGGGCATCACGCAGACGCGGCTTGAGAAAGTTGGGGGTGTTAGTCGGCGTGGCACTCGTGTGCTTTTTAAGCCGGATCCTCAGATTTTTGGGAGCTCTGCGCATTTCAAGCCGGGGCGTCTTTATAAGAATTTAAAATCTAAGGCTTATTTATTTAAGGGTGTAAAGTTGGTTTGGTCTTGTCCGGCGACTTTGATCAAAGATGACACGCCATCGCATGATACATTATATTTTCCGAATGGTTTGCAGGATTATCTTACTGAGCGCACAGAAAATATGCCATTGGTTATTGATGATATATTTGCGGGAGAGGCGGATTTTTCTGACGCAGTTGGGCGTGCGGAGTGGGCTTTATCTTGGATTGAGGCTGGGGATGTTCATCTTGCGAGTTATTGTAATACTATTCCGACGCCGCTTGGCGGTACACATGAGCAAGGTATTCGCAATGCTTTATCGAAGGGGATAAAGAACTATGCGCAATTACGCCATCATAAGAAGGGGGCGATTATCACGCCGGAAGATGTGATGTCGCGTATTATGGGTGTGTTGTCGGTTTTCATCCGAGAGCCTGAATTTCAGGGGCAGACGAAAGAGCGTCTCTCTTCGCAGGAGGCCACGGCGCGTGTAGAGAAGGCGATACGGGATCGTTTTGAGAGTTGGCTTGCGCGGGATAGTGCCAGGTCGGATGCGTTATTAGAGCATATTATTGACCGCGCTGAAGAGAGGTTGCGCAAGAAAAAAGAGAAGGATATTTCTCGGGCTTCAGCGACGAAAAGGTTACGTTTGCCGGGGAAGCTTGCGGATTGTTCTGAGCAATCGCAGGAAGGCACGGAGATTTTCCTTGTTGAGGGGGATTCTGCTGGGGGTTCGGCGAAGCAGGCGCGCAATCGCAAGATTCAGGCAATATTGCCTTTGCGTGGGAAGATTTTGAATGTGGCTGGGGCGACGGCGGAGAAGCTGCGCGCAAATCAGGAATTATCTGATCTTTTATTGGCGCTTGGGTGTGGTATGGGGAAAAATTGTAATCCGGATACGTTGCGTTATGAGAAAGTTATTATCATGACGGATGCGGATGTGGATGGGGCGCATATTGCTGCGCTTTTGATCACTTTTTTCTATCGTGAATTGCGGCCTCTTATTGAGAGGGGTCATTTATATCTTGCGGTTCCGCCGCTTTATCGTCTTTCGCATGGTGGTAAGTCTTTTTACGCGCGTGATGAGCAGCATCGTGACGAGATTTTACAAAATGAGTTTAAAAATAAGAAAAATGTTGAAATTGGTCGTTTTAAGGGTCTTGGGGAGATGATGCCGAAGCAATTACGAGAGACAACGATGCATCCTGACAGTCGGACATTAATTCGGTTGGGTATTCCTTTTGAGGAAAAGCTTGAGACAGATGATATTGTTGAGAGGTTGATGGGAAAGAAAGCAGAGCTAAGATATGAGTATATTACGCAGAATGCTGCCTTTGCGCAGGATTTGGATGTATAGACATAATGGCTTATGCAGTACTACTCTTCTCCCCAGAGCTATCCTTGTGCGGCCCCTGACCTATCTTTGGGCGGTCCCTTAGCGGTCCCTGAGCTTGTCGAAGGGTGAGAAGGGTAAGGTAGAAGTAAGAAACGGTCCCTTAGCGGTCCCTGAGCTTGTCGAAGGGGGTGAAGAGGGCGAACTGTTAGTTTTTTGCTATTTCGCGTAAGTCTTAATATATTACTTAAAAATTTCTTTACTTTTACTATATTTTATTGTATTTTACTTAATTATAACCGACATCTTACCTAGTAATGATAGCATGTGAATTATGCCCTTACGAAATAGGTACAGATTTTGCCAAAATCATCACTGGCTTAGATGTCTCAATTATAATTGTAAAACCCTTATATAAGCTATTTTAAACATAATAAAATGCTTCTGTAATTTTTAAGGCCATTTATGACGCTATCCATGCCGCATATATCCAGACTTATGGCGCCTATTTTGCTGCAATTTGTGTTTGGCATGAATCATATTATTATGCTCATTTTAGGGGCATTATCTGCGCAATATATTTTACCAGCTGATTATGTTGGGTTGAGCACGCTTCCGCCGGGGATTATGCTTTTGACGGCTTTTATGGTGACGCCATTGGCTCGGCAGATTATCCTTAGATATGGCAATAGATTAGCTTTTTTCACGGGTATTTTCAGCAATGTTGTCGGAGGTGCCTTATTTGCCTATGCTTTATTGACCATGAATTTCATGCTTTTAATCATTGCATCTGTTGGATTTGGGGTGCATCAGGCATTTGCGGGATATTTACGCTTTATTGCTGCTGACGATACAAATTGTTGTAAGAAGGTGAATGCGATCGCGATGACGGTTGGCGGAGGAACGTTGGCGGCTCTTATTGCGCCTTTATTCATTCTTCTGACACGAGATTTGACTTTACCGCAGCTTTATCTTGGGACATTTCTGTGTTTGACGGCTTTGAATATTGTGGCATGTCTTATTCCGCTTTTGGCTTTAAAGGATAAAAGCGCCGAGGATATGCAGGCTGAGGCTGTCAAAACCACGCGGTGGGGCAGCTTTTTTGCCAAAAAACAATTTTTACCGGCATCTCTTTCCGGGCTGGCTGCCAATGGAACGATGCATTTTCTGATGATCATCACGCCCATGGCGATGATTGGTTGTGGTATGACGGAGCTTGATGCATCCTGGGCGATGCAGACACATATTCTTGCGATGCTTATTCCTTCTTTTATTGCAGGAGGGCTTATTGGCAAAATTGGCGAAAAATTAGCGCTTATTTTGGGTTTTGCTATGATGAGCTTATCATGTTTATTTTATTATGTTGGCACTTTTGATGGCACTTTGCTTTATTTTCAATGTGCGACAACTTTGCTCGGGCTAGGCTGGGGGATTTGCTATATCACATCTGGGAAGCTGCTTTTATGTTGTTATTGCCCATGTGATCGCACGGGCGTGCAATCTGCCAATGAGATGGTGATTAACGGTGGATCGGCTTTTCTGGTTTTGTTTTCGGGTGTAATATATAGTATTGGCGGCATTGAGGCTGTGATTATAACGCCAATCCTGCTGATGGGATGTGCGCTTTTTGCGGTCCTGCTGAAAGTACCTGCTGAGCAAGGGCAAGAGAAACTGGCGGAACTTATATCTATAGAGAAGGCTTAGGGAGAAGAGATGGCGGTCTTTGACCGCTTACTGGCTCTATTGTTGAAGGTCCCTTAGAAGGTTCAATCTTTCTACGTTTCTGAAGTGGTTCTTCAGCATCTGCG
>JBCCNR010000199.1:0-3789 GCA_039025725.1 Pseudomonadota bacterium
GGCAAGAGATTTTTTTGATGCTATAAAAGCAGCAAGAGAGGCTCTTCCGCATGACAACAGAGGCTCAATCTATTGTAATTTTGGAAAATCAAGAGAAATACCACTTTTACATATTCATTATGGGAAAAACCCCCATTAATACCAATCACCTTAATTCAATTTCGATATTTTACCTATCACAATTATTATACATCAAGCACATTAAAATGATTTCTCTCACGCCAGTTGGCTAACGCGAACACCCCCTTGGAGCTCCGAGGAGGCGCGCAAAGATGCACGGCGCCCAGTCGGGCGCTCTACCAAAAGCACTTCATTAAAAATTATTTAGGGCTTTTGGTATAAAAGTATCACCGCTCTCTAAATGCTTGATCTGTGTGCACCATTATCGGCGATAAGAAATATTCTATCAAACGTCTTTCATCTGTTTTGATCTCTGCGGTAACCTGCATACCGGGCACAAGCGGAACATCCTTTTTTCCAACCCGGATTGTTGATTGGTGAATTTTGACGCGCCCTTTATAGACAAACCCCAGCTTTTCATCTTCGATTGCATCGCCTGAGACAACAGAAACTGTCCCGTCAATCATGCCATATTTTGTATATGGAAAACTTGCAATCTTGATATGAACGTCCTGCCCTGTTTCAATAAAACCAATATCCTTATTAAGATAAGTGACCTCTGCTTCCAATGGCGCATCCTCAGGGACAATCACCAAAACGGGCTGAGCCGGCGTGACCACGCCCCCGACTGTATTAACGGAAAGCTGCTGCACAGTCCCCGCAACCGGAGCTTTAAGGCGCGTTGTTTTTAAATTAATCTCAGCTTTTTTCACTTGCTCTATGAGGGATTGTATGTTGCGCCGCGCTTCCTGTGCCTCTTCCGCAGCAGAAAGCTTTGTCTGCGCAATCAAAACATCAGCCTCTGATTTAAGTCCAACAATCTGCGCATTTTTTTCAGCAACACGATCTGATAAATTTCTTATTTCAGTTTGTAGCGTCAGAACTTCTTCCTGAATTTCCAAATACCGATTTTGTGGAAGATAATTTTCAGCAGCAAGCGTTTTATAATTCTCTAACCTTTGCGATTTCACTTTCATCAAGCGCCTACGCTGACCAATAGCATTGCGAAAGCTTTTAATTTCCTGCTCTGAGACCTTAATACGTGCACGATTTTCCTGTAACTTACTTTGTAAATTACGATAATCTCCCATAAGCCTCTGGCGTGCTTTCTGTGCAGTGACCTCTGGAATATCGGGACCGGGCTCAAATATAGGCTCTTTTTCCTGCTCAATTGCACTTATGAGCGCCTCAACCCGAAGCGCCTGCGCACGATTATAGGACATCTCACTTTCTGCGCGCTCCAGATCAGCTTTCAACAACCCCCGATCAAGGTCAATAAGCGTGTCTCCCTTTTTGACTTTATCTCCGTCACGAACATAAATTTTCTCAACAGTGGCGCGATCAAAAACCTGAATAATCTTACTTTTATCACTCGGGATGATGGTACCATTGGCAACGGCAACAACCTCTGTTTTACCCAATATTGCCCATAAAAGCACAAAGACAATAATTGCAAAGACAACATATAGAAAAATACGCGGCGCAGGATGAGGCGGCGTTTCGCGCACAGCAAGCCCACCCGGTAAAAACTCAGTTGGGTCTTTTTCATTTGGCCGAAAATAGCTGTTCAATAAAGACTTAATTTTATTTATCAAAAACATAAAATTCTATAGTTCAAATCATGCATATTGCGCCTGATGAAGCTGAGCAAATGGCCCATCCTTATGATCAAGCAATTCTTTAAATGTGCCGGATTGCACAATCTCTCCCTTATCCATGACATAAATCTGGTCAGCCATACGCACACAGCTCAGGCGATGTGCAATAATAATAACCGTACGATTTTGAGAAATTTTTGGCATATTCTTTATAATGATATGCTCTGTTTCATAATCAAGAGCAGATGTTGCTTCATCCAATATCAAAATCCTAGGATTAGGAAGAATAGCCCGCGCCAGTGCGATACGCTGCCTCTGGCCACCTGATAGTGAGGCTCCCATTTCGCCAACAGGCGTATCATATCCTTGTGACATTTCCGAGATAAAGTCATGCGCACCAGCAATCTGAGCAGCCTCAATGATTTTTTCGATCGGCGCAGCAGGCATAGCAAGCGCAATATTATCACGCACAGAGCGATTAAAAAGAATATTTTCCTGTAACACAACAGACATCTGCCGGCGGATAGCGGCCACATCACAATGCGCCAAATCAAGACCATCTATCGAGATACGCCCTCGTTCAGGGGTGTATAGGCGCTGCAAAAGCTTTGTGATTGTACTTTTCCCAGAGCCTGAACGCCCAACAAGACCTATAATCTGACCCGATTTAAAGTCCGCTGACACATTTTTAATCACCTCAGGCGCATCAGGAACATAACGAAATGTAACATTATCAAACGAGATATCGCCCTTCAGCTGTGGCGGTGAAATTTTCTGCCCCTGTGTCTCTGTTGGCGTATTTAAAATATCACCAAGTCTTTCGACTGAAATCAAAACTTGCTGGAAAGATGTCCATAGCCCCGCAATGCGAATAATTGGACCAGACACCTGCCCCGATAACATATTAAATGCAATCAATTGCCCTACGGTCAAGTCACCCTGTATCACAAGATAAGCACCGCCCCATAAAAGTAAAATCGTTGTTACCTTACTGACAAATGTCACCGCAGCAGAAGCTGTATTTTCTGTAATACCTGTACGAAAAACCGTCCGCACATAATCGGAGAGTTTTTCATCCCATTGTTTGTTCCAGACAGGTTCCATAGCCATGGATTTAATGGTCTCAACACCGGTGACGCTTTCGACAAGAAAGGCTTGATTTTCGGCACCACGCGCAAATTTCTCATTGAGATTAGAACGCAATATCGGCGTGATCAAGAGAGACAAAATTAGATAAGCCGGCAGAGAAGCGATCACAATCCAGGTTAAAAACCCACTATAATAAAACATGACTGCGATAAATATCACCGAAAAGAGTGCATCCATTACCAGTGTCACAGCATTTCCGGTCAGGAAACTACGAACATTTTCAAGCTCACGTACGCGTGCCACGGTCTCTCCAGTACGTCTGATATGGAAGAAACCAATAGGGAGACTTAAAATATGTTTGA
Organism: Pseudomonadota bacterium; assembly: GCA_039025725.1. Classification (GTDB taxonomy): domain Bacteria; phylum Pseudomonadota; class Alphaproteobacteria; order JBCCNR01; family JBCCNR01; genus JBCCNR01. The sequence goes on from JBCCNR010000199.1 coordinate 3,170, forward strand.
ATAATTTCGCCCCGAGCTCAACATCAACCCGCGCGACAGTATGGGTAAAAACATAGCTACGTAGCAATGTCAGAATAATCTCGAAAATTGCGATGGCGCCCATGCCAATCACAACTAATTTAAGCGTAGAAAAAGCCTGATGTACGAGAACCTTATCCATGACCACCTGAAAGAAAAGTGGCGTGAGCAAGGCAACCAGCTGAATAAAAAATGAAGCTGCGAGAACTTCGAAAAATAGTCTCTTATATTTTTTGATAACAGGGATAAACCATTTAATATCAAACCGCCTGAGCGCGTCAGCCAATATGCCATCAGCCATAACAAAGAAAAGCTTACCACTATATCGCGCGGCGAATTCTTCCTGCTCAACCAACTGAGGGCGTGGAGTCTGAAAATCCTGTATAAGAAACTGCGTATCGGTTTTCTTAATAATGATAACGGGATTATTCTCTTTATCTATGGCGATGATGGGAAAATGAGCATCCTGAAGTTTTTCAAGCGCAATATCACGCTCTTTAATTTTAAAAGAGACAGCTTTGGCGGATTTGTGAAGATCTATTTCACTTATATTGTTTGGGTCTAGCGCAAGATCATGGGCAATTTGCCCTGTATTCACAGCC
>JBCCNR010000200.1:0-3766 GCA_039025725.1 Pseudomonadota bacterium
ATATAATGAGCGGGGAGCATCAAAGTGAACCTTTTAAATTCAATATTTTGGTTGGCAAATGCTTTGCTTGAGAAGCAAAAAAACAAGGATAAGACTGAGCGCCAAAAAATTAAAGAGAAAATCAAAGATAAGTTAAAAAATATGTCTGCGAAAATCAGCCAGACAATGAAGGATTTCTTTAAAAAACTCTATGATAAAGCAGTTTAGTGCCAAAAGTTCTAAATAATTTTTGATTATGTACTTTTGGTAGAGCGCCCGACTGGGCGCCGCGCATCGTTGCGCGCCCCCTCGGAGCCCCAAGGAGTTGTTCGCGGAAGCCAACTTGCGTGAGAGAAAAAAATCAACTTAAGTTGCTTGATGTGTAATAATTATGATAAATACAATATCGAAAATGAAGTAATGCGCTTGGTATAGCTTGCAAATTTTTTCCAAAAAGCTATTCTGGAAGCTGTCCAACGAGGCTAATAAAAGCCCTTTTTGGTGATTTTTGCCTACAAACGTCACTAAAAAATATGTCCGTAGCACCACTATGCACAGATTTTTTAGTTTGTTTTCAGCTAAAAATCTCTCAAAAATCATCTTTGTTAACCTCCTTGGACAGCTTCTAAAATTTCTCTTTTACAAGAGAAAACTTGACCAAAACATATAATATTCATATATTGGTCATATAATATTTTTATTATTTGCAAGTGTAAAAATTATATGCATCCAGACCAAATGCCCTTATTAGATTTGCCCGGCGCGCCGGAAGATCATAGAATCGTTGTGGCTATGTCTGGTGGTGTGGATTCCTCAGTTGTTGCGGCCTTATTACATCATCAGGGTTATGATGTTGTGGGGGTAACCTTACAGCTTTACGATCACGGGGCCGCGATCCAGAAAAAAGGTGCTTGCTGTGCTGGTCAAGATATATATGATGCGCGCAAAGTTGCTGATCAGATGGGATTTCCACATTTTGTGTTGGATTATGAGAATAGATTTCGCGAGAGCGTGATTGATAATTTCGTTGAGACATATTTGCAGGGTGCAACGCCTATTCCATGTGTGCAATGTAATATGGAAGTTAAATTTAAGGATTTATTGGAGGCAGCAAAGGATTTCGGAGCCTCTGCAATGGCAACGGGTCATTATATTCAAAGGCATCGCGGAGCGCATAAAACAGAGCTTCATCGCGGTATAGATCATAATCGTGACCAGAGTTATTTTTTATATGGCACCACGCAAGAGCAGTTAGATTTTTTGCATTTTCCGCTTGGAGGATTGGAGAAATCACAAACGCGTATGCTGGCGGAATATTTTGGATTGGTTGTTTCAGATAAGCCCGACAGTCAGGATATTTGTTTTGTCCCTGAGGGGAAATATACTGATGTTATTGCAAAAAAACGCCCGGATGCTTTGAAGCAAGGCGAGATTTATCATATTGATGGCAGGTTTTTGGGGCATCATCGGGGTATTGTGCATTACACTATTGGTCAAAGACGCGGCTTGGGGCTGCCGGGTGGTACGACTGAGCCTTTATTTGTGATTAAGCTTGATGCAGATATGAACAGAATTTATGTTGGGCCTGAGGCAGCGTTAAAGCGCAAATATGTGCTTATTGATGGGGTGAACTGGATCGGAGATAATCCCATCCCGGAAGAGGGCCTTGAGGTCGCTGTCAAATTGCGTTCAACGCGTCCGCCAAAGCGTGCGGTGCTTTATCCTCAGCAGCAAGATGGCGCTATGAAGATATATATTCCTGACGGAGAGAAATCTGTTTCTCCTGGACAGGCTGCGGTTTTTTATGAAACTGATGCGAATTTCTCACGCTTATTGGGGGGCGGACGAATTTGTGCGGCTTTGGATGCAATTAATTCTTGATAAGCATGTGATTTTTTTGGCAAGACGGTTTCTAAATATATAACAGGACAGATTATGGATATGACAGCAATACAGAAAGCCTACAAAAGATGGGCGCCGCATTATGATATGTCTTTTGGCATGATATCAGATTGGGGCAGAAGTTTTGTTGTCTCAGAGGTAAATAAAAAGCCCGGCCATGTTTTAGAAGTTGGCGTTGGGACGGGCTTATCACTGCCGATGTATGCGCCAGATATGCTGGTGTCGGGTATAGATGTGTCTGATAATATGTTAGATTATGCGCGTCAGCGTGCTGAGAAACATCGCTTGCGCAATATTTCTTGTCTTGAGAATATGGATGCTACGCATATGCGTTTTGCTGATGGGTCTTTTGATATGGTGGTTGCGATGTTTATTATGTCGGTTGCGCCAAAGCCTGAGGATATTATGCGTGATATAGCGCGTGTTGTTAAACCCGGCGGAGATATTTATATCCTCAATCATTTCTCGAGTGAAAATAAAGCAATGGACTTTATTGAGCGTGCAAGTCAGCCTGTTTGTCAGATGATTGGCTGGAATTCAGTTTTTGATATGCAGCGCGTGCTTGGCGATCATGGTCTTACACTTGTTGAGATTAAGCCAATGCGTCCTTTCGGTCTTTTCAAGCGCTTGCACTTTAAGAAACTTTAGTTATACCAAAAGCCCAAAATAATTTGTGATTAAGTGCTTTTGGTAGAGCGCCCGACTGGGCGCCGCGCATCGTTGCGCGTCCCCTCGGAGCTGTTGGCGTAAGCCAACTGGCGTGAGAGAAAAAATCACTTTAAGCTGCTTATACAATAATTATGATAGATACATTATGGAAAATAAATTAAGGCGCTTGGTATAAGTAGAGTCATTAAATCTGAGATAAGGCAATAGCTGCGGCTTTAATTAAAGCCCCAGCCTTATTGACAGTTTCAGTATATTCTTTTTCAGGGACACTATCTGCAACAACACCAGCGCCCGCCTGAATATAGAGCTTTTGATCTTTAATCAGACCTGTACGGAGCATGAGAGCAAAGTCTCCGTCACCATTCCCCGAAAAATAGCCAATACCGCCAGCATAGAAACTGCGCTTTTCTGGTTCTAATTCATTAATGATCTCCATGGCCCGTATTTTCGGAGCCCCCGACACAGTTCCTGCCGGCAGAGCAGTGAAAATAGCATCAAGAAAATCATAATCTTCTTTTAAGATGCCCTCAACATTTGACACGATATGCATCACATGACTATAGCGCTCAATGATAAATTCTTCGGTGACGTCAACAGAGCCAATCTTGCTGACGCGTCCAACATCATTGCGTCCTAAATCTAACAACATGAGATGCTCGGCACATTCTTTCGGATCATTTAAAAGATCTTGCTCAAGCTCATTATCTTCCTGAGTATTTTTCCCTCGTGGTCTTGTGCCGGCAATGGGGCGAATTGTGACTTTCCTATCTTCTGTGCGCACGAGAATTTCGGGACTGGCGCCGGCAAGGATAAAATCATCACATTCAGCATAAAACATATAAGGTGAAGGATTGACGCGGCGTAAAATTCGATAAAATGCAAATGGGTCTTTGGTATAGTCAATATGAAAACGCTGTGAGGGCACAATTTGAAAAGCATCGCCAGCATAAATATAATCAATCGCTGTACTAACGCTTTGCATATAATCTTGCTTTTCCATATGTGCGACTGGCGTGATTGGGTCAATATGTCGTGCGATTGAGAGACTATCGGCAGCGATAGGGCGGCGCAATAAGGTCCATATATGATCGAAATGTTTTAGTGCATCTTGATAGGCCTTATCATAATCTGTCAGCACATCCTGATATAAAGTATGAACATTGTAAATTGTATCATAAACATTATCAAAAATTATAATGGTTCGCGGACGCCACAT
>JBCCNR010000201.1:0-3747 GCA_039025725.1 Pseudomonadota bacterium
ATCGTTTTTTTGGATTTTCAAAATATCATTTAAGATCATGATGGTATCCAACAATCATTAAATTACATTTTTCTCCAGAGCAGTCGACCGGCTGCCGGCGCTTATGCGCCGCCTCCCGGAGGATAGCCCAGAGGGCTTGATCCGTGAGGGATAAACAAAAAACGAGTGCCTTCTGGATAGTCATATTTTCTTTAAACCTTATAACATTTAAATCCCATTATTAAGGATTATTGGGCACGAGTTGTGTTTTGTATATTTTTTGCTGCGCAGCGACATGCGTTTTATTTATTTTTGCTTTCGTCAAACTATATAAAATAAGGCTTAAAATCAGGACAATATAAAACACATCAAAATAAGCCAATGAAAGCGCTGCGCCACCTAAGCAAAATACCAATATGGAAAGCTGCAACGCATTTGAAAGATCTCGGCACCAGAAAAAATCTGGCATATTCTGTACCAGCTTCCTCGTTTTATAGTTACAGAAAAGCCCCGCGAAAATAGATAATAAAAACAACAAAAGACCGGGGAAGCCATGATCTCCAAGGACTTCATAATAGATACTATGCGCAGCCATTGGGACTTCTAATTTGGTTGCATAAGCATGATCTTCGAAAATCTTTAAATTCTGATTGCCCCTAAACCCAACGCCTGTGAAAGGATATTTATCCGCAAGCTCCTTGATCAAATTCCAGGCCTCAAAACGCACATTTAACGACTCATCTTTATCAATATCCTTCAGGCTCATGCGCTTATACCATTCTTCCTGCAACAAGAATGCTAATGGTATCGCAGCAATAAAACCAGCTACCAGATAGATGGCTTTATTCCGCACAAACCAGAAATAATATCCGGCAATAAACATCATGCAAATCCAGCCCCCTCGGGAATAGCTCACCAAAATCGTCAAAATAGAGAGCCCAAGAACTGCCCATAAAAGCTTTCTGATCCAATCTTTTTCCGTATATTTGATAAGATAATGCATCAAAGGCAGCATCATACATAAGGCCACCGACATATGGTTGCGATCTTGTATCATCGTATCAACAGGACCAAAATTGCCCGAGCGCCCGAGATTTTTTCCAAATTCCAATATCCCGACAAGACCAATATTTGCACCATAATATCCAAGAGAAAAAACAGTGATCCAGACCATTGAAATCACGCGCTCTTCTCGGTTGACCAAAAGCACCAGAAGCAGAATATAAATGTAAATTTTCATTGGAATATTCATCATGAAATTATAGCTATATTCCGGCTGCAAAGCCTGCGACGTAGTGTAAATCGTCCAGCCAAAAAAGCAGAATAAAATGACAATTCCCCAATTTATAACAGGCCGTATTTTTTCCTTGCTAAACACAAGCCCGCACATAGTCGCAAGCGCAATCACCATGTTAAATTGAAACATATAGGCAAAACCAAAAGCTTCGCGATGCGGATTCATCACAGCAAACCAGGTCCAAACCAAAATCCCGACAAATGGTCTTGAAAAACATAATGGCAACAGCCCCAAAAAGGCGACCATAACGATAATATCGCGCACTGACTTCTCTTTTGAAATTCAGACACCTTACTTCATGATGATAACATATGAAGCAGGCCCTTATGAAATAGGTACAAACTTTGCCAAAATCATCACTGGCTTAGGTGTCTCTTGAAATTTTGTATATCGTAAGATGGATTTATCTAATATACAACTGCTCTCTGCGAAGAAACTTGACATTTTGTCAAAGATAACTATAAATAATTATGCCCGAATTCGCACGTGCCCGTGGCTGAATTGGTTGTGCAAAGATATAAAGATAGCGCTACACCACTCAGCTTAAAGCAACGACGATGGGGCTTTTTTAGTCTCTTTTGGATGGCATTTAGTGTCACTCTGAAAAAACTGAAGAGGCACTCATTTTTGCTTGGTGTGCGAGATATTTTTTCTCAATAGCCTAATATATATCTATTCCATCAGGCAATTTAACGCCATGTTGAAATTATATATTTTAACATATTTGAAAACAGAGTTTATATTGGGTTTGGCTTATGACATTACGCGCCAGGAAATTTCTTGAAAGCTACCAAGAGAACACACCTTGCCTTGTTGTGGATTTGGATATTGTAAGACAGAAATTTCAGGAATTTCAATATCTTATGCCCGATACAGATATATATTATGCTGTTAAAGCCAATCCTGAGCATGATATTCTTAAACTTCTGACAGAGCTTGGAGCAAATTTCGATGCAGCATCTGTTGAAGAAGTTAAAATGTGCCTTGCAGCGGGCGCCACCGCTGACCGGATTTCTTATGGCAATACCATCAAGAAAAAAACAGATATTGCAGAAGCATACCGACTTGGGGTGCGGCTATTTGCATTTGACTGCATTCAAGAGCTTGAAAAAATTGCTGATGTTGCGCCTGATGCACAGGTGATTGCACGTATTTTATGCTCTAACGAGGGGGCGGATTGGCCATTATCGCGGAAATTTGGCTGTGACCCTGATATGGCCGAAGAACTCCTTGAGGCAGCACATAATTTAGGCATAACTCCAGCCGGAATTTGCTTTCATGTTGGCTCACAGCAAGGCAACCCGCAGGCATGGGATCAAGCTTTAGAGACCACAGCAACAGTGTTCAAAAATCTGTCTGAAAAAGGGATAGAGCTCACGATAGTCAATCTTGGTGGCGGCTTCCCTGCACAATATCTTGATCTTATCCCAGAAGCTGAAAATTACAGCGACGCGATCAATATATCATTAAAAAAACATTTTGGGAACCGTTTGCCGAAAACAATCATTGAACCGGGCCGCGCTCTGGTGGGCGATGCGGGTGTTATTCAGGCAGAAGTCGTATTAATTTCTCGTAAAAGCCATGACGACCCTACGCGCTGGGTCTATCTTGATATCGGCAAATTTGGTGGCCTTGCAGAGACAATGGATGAAGCTATCCGCTACCCTATTCGCACTCAGCGCGATGATGATCAACGCATGCCCTGTATCATTGCTGGCCCGACCTGCGATTCAGTCGATGTGCTCTATGAAAAGAAGCCTTATCCGCTTCCGGTCTCTTTGCAGATTGGTGATAAAATCCTCATTGAGAGCACCGGCGCATATACAACAACATATTCTTCAGTGGCTTTTAACGGCTTTGCCCCACTCAAATCATTCTGTGTTTAGGAGGGCAGAGCACTAGGATCAACCCATAATGCTTCTTCTGCGTCAGGGTTCCAGCCCTGTATATTTGGATCAGTTTTTTCTTGTGTAAGTGCAGACTGTGGAGGCTGAGTTTGTGTCATATTAGGTTGCATATTCTGGGCAAATAAACCTTCTTCGCTGCCCCACACAAACCCCTCAAAGCCCCCTCCAACATTAAGGGGGTCTCGTGACTGACCTTGGCGATTTACCATCGGAGCAGCATTTGGCTGATAATAAGCATTTCTATCAACAGAACTTATTACAGCAGTTTGCTGCGAGGGTAGGTAAACTGAAGGGGGACAAAAATGTCCAGAACGAGAGCCCGCAGTCGGAGGTGAAGCACCTATATAGTGGCTTGCTAGTACTTGGGAGAAATGAGATAAAGCATAAGGTGGCTCATGGGAAGCATATGGTGGCTGTTCGGATGCATGAGTTGGTCTATGTTGCACATGAACTTGTTGAGGCTGCGCTACTCCATGAAGTCCGTTCCATTGTCCTTGTTGTGGGGGGTATGCTCGCGGTGGTCTTGCTAGTACTTGGGAGAAATGAGATAAAGCAAGGTGGCCC
>JBCCNR010000202.1:0-3724 GCA_039025725.1 Pseudomonadota bacterium
ATTTTATATGGCACAAGCTCAATGTCTTTTTTGACTTCAGGAGCATCAAAACGACGTCCGATCAAACGCTTAATAGCAAAAAAAGTATTTTCCGGGTTGGTTACGGCCTGACGTTTTGCAGGCTGCCCCACCAAGCGCTCACCGCTTTCAGTAAATGCAACAATAGAAGGCGTTGTGCGCCCACCCTCAGAATTTTCAACAACCTTAGCTTTATCGCCATCCATAATAGAAAGACAGCTATTTGTTGTTCCTAAGTCAATACCAATTATTTTGCCCATGGCGCGTTTACTCCGTTAATATCAAAATTTAGCTCTCATACATCACATATAGGAACCTGTTTTCGCCTTTTCAAGAGGCATAGAGTAAGTTTTTTATTGCTTTTGAGAAGGAACTACAGTTAGGGTAACAAAAAAGGGAGTGAATATCATGAATGATAATGATTATCAGCCAGCGGAAATATGGCAACATATAGAAGATAAAAATGCTGCATCTTCTTCAAAGCTTAATCAGCCCACAGCTGGCGCACGCTATGATCAGGAGCTTCCAAAAGGACAAAATCCTTTTCAGCTTTATTCTTTGGCCACGCCAAATGGGCAAAAAGTGACTATCATGTTCGAAGAGCTCATTGAGGCCGGATATGAAAAATCCGAATATGATGCTTATTTGATAAATATTGGCGAAGGACAGCAATTTTCCAGTGGATTTGTCGATATCAACCCTAATTCGAAAATACCAGCCCTTCTGGACACAGAAAATGGCTTAAAAATCTTTGAGTCAGGCAATATTCTTCTCTATTTGGCAGAAAAATTTAATGCTTTTCTGAGCGAAAATCTGGAAATACGTACAAAAACACTCAACTGGCTCTTTTGGCTGCAAGGCTCTGCACCATATCTAGGCGGAGGTTTTGGGCATTTTTATCATTATGCACCGCAAAAAATTGAATATGCGATCAATCGCTTTACGATGGAAACAAAACGCCAACTCGATTTGCTTGATAAGCATCTTGCTGACAATAGCTATATGAATGGTCAGGATTATAGCATCGCAGATATTGTAATATGGCCATGGTATGGAAATCTTATTTTGGGGAAATTATACGGCGCAGAAACATTTTTACAGGTGAAAGACTATAAAAATCTTCTGAAATGGGCCGAGACCATACAAAATCGTCCAGCAGTGCAGCGTGGCATTCGTGTCAATCGGAGCTGGGGCCCAGAAGAAGAGCAGCTTTTAGAACGCCATAGCCCTGCTGATTTTACTAAGAAACCACTTGCCCAAAGTGGGTAATTAGAGTGGATAAGCTAGAGCGGATAATAAGTCATGATCTCTCCGCCTTTTTTAACTGCTTTATAAGTGATGTAAAAAGGTATAGTAATATAGCAATGGCTGTCATCTGTTTTAAAATGCCCGAAATAACAAGCAGTATTCCCATAGGATGGCGCGTCTTTTGAGGCAACAGGACGCCTTGAAGACGCCATAGGCGCAGCACTATTGACGAGCTTCATGGCGTTACCGAGCGTATAGCCATCAGTCCATTCAACATAGCTTTGAATAAAACGCCTCGCTAATAAGAAACTGAGCTTGTAATCATAGGTTGCCAACGGCCAGCTGCATAAAAGCGGTGGCATATCATCACCAATCCGCGCAGCATCTCCAGAATAAAAGCCAATAACCGTTCCTGCCGGAATATCTTGCTTTGCAAAAACGCCTCTCTGGCCATTTAACTCTGGAAAATGCGCGTGATCCTCAATTTTCTGCACAAAAAGATATTTTTGAAAATGAGCATATCTTTTCTCTCGTGTATTTCCTGAAAGCATCTCCTTGAGCTGATCACGCAACGCCGTAAAAGATATAATCTCACGGTAATCAAGCTTTAAATTCGCAGCCACCTCAATCAGTCCCTGCAAAACACCATTTTGCATATCAATAAGCGAGCCATCTTTCTTATAAAGTATCCCAATCGCATTTAATTTATCATGATAAGGGCAGCTCTCGCGCATATTGCTCCCCTCAAGTGCAAAAGGATTTTCCTCATATAGTGCAATCAGTTTTTCAGCATATTGTTGCTCTAAAATTTTACAGGAAAAATCCTCATGAAAAATCTCGTCATAATAATGCCAAGGCTTTGTGTAACGCAGGCGCTTTTGTAGCTTCTCTTTCGGGATGTTCCCTTCATATATGGCATCAAGAGCTAAAATACGCAGCATGTCAGCCTCCGCTGGCGTCGCACTTTGACATAATATCTCTGGCGGTGCAGGCACTGGCGTAGAATTGATTTTATGAAGAAAAGAAATATCTCGCATGCTCTACATCATGGTGAATATGCGTTAACAAAAATTAAATTTATTTTCTTTTCATCTCTTTTACCTATGAGATTTTTTCTAGCTTATATATATGGCTCGCATAATTGCGTAAATGCTTCAAAATGAGCTGCCGAACATAGGGCTTTGTAATCATCACAATTCATGCTTATTATTTTATATATTTTTCTACATATAAAATGGTGACATATTCCCAATCAGGGAATAGACTTCGAATAACGTATAATATGAACTTGTATTCATGCAGTATAAATACTATGTTTATTAGAAGTGTTAAAATCAAGTTGCTTTAAAGGAGACAGCCATGAACACAGTCATTCAGCGCACGGTGTTTGGAGTGTCACTCATTCTTGTTGTGGTCATCGCTGCAGTATTTTTGTTTCTCGCAACTGCACTAGTTCCCTATTGGCAGAGCATGTCAGGGACAGAGGTTCAGGAATGGTTCGCCGGACCATTTAACTACTTTTCCTACATGATGGTACCCATACATTTTCTTTCTATACCAGTTCTTGTGACCGCCTATGTCTTCCATCGCAAGTCCAGACTGAGTAGTCTTTTTCTTTTGGCTCTTACTGGATTACTTTTCTGCCAAGCGTTTAACTTCATTCTTTATGGAGGAATTCTAAACCCAGCCCTTCAATCGCAAGTGCTCTCAGATACGGAAGCCTTGGCAACTCTTGACCAGTGGGCTTTCTACAATGACATTCGAATAATGGGTGTGATCGTGAGTATCTTGGCCTTGATGGCGATCATGGTCAAAGCCAACGGCCCTTTTGAAAACAATCAAAAACTGGCTAAGAGCGCCTCACTGTTCGAATAAAGGTTATAAAGAAGCATTCTTTAGAATTGTAGATATACAGGTCTAACATCTGAAGATGGGGACGTACCTGCGCTTTAATGATCTGTAGAAGAGGCTGAAAGAGATCCAGCCTGTGGAAGACAATGAACGCACAGTAGGGAAATTGCTGCATCGTTATGGAGTTTCCATATGAGTGGTCGTGTTCCCCATTATAAATGATTCTAGAGCAATAGAAGCATTCAAAAAAAATATCATATTTTTTAACACTACTTAGTAGAGGAAGCTCATGGTACTAGAACCTTCTTATTATGAAAGATTTCAGTACCAAGTTGCCTAGAAGCTGTTTAAAAAGGCTAACAAAGATAATTTTTGAGAGATTTTTAACAGAAAAACCAGCTAAAAAATCTATGCATAATGTTGTTACGGACATATTATTTGATGAAGTTTATAGGCAAAAATCACCAAAGGAGGCTTTTGTTAACCTTGTTGGATCAACTATGTTTTACATTTAGGATGAAACTTTTTAATTTGGCATTGGCGATGACAAGAATTTTACGCATAAGAGCAGTCAAAGCCACCATTTTCTTTTTCCCATTCGCAATTA
>JBCCNR010000203.1:0-3704 GCA_039025725.1 Pseudomonadota bacterium
TTCTTCTTGCCTTTTTTGAAAAGATGCAGAAGAAATTACACGGTTCCTGTCGCAGCAAACTTTATTACTTGGGAAAGTCGCAAAATCTATCGATAATCTCAATTTTCAAATCTCTACAGTCATATCAGATATTACAGGAGCTCTGGCTAGCCTTAACAATTTGAAAAAAGAAAAAATAAATATTCTTGAAGAGATTAAAGGGACTAAAGATGAGAATGAAAGATCTCAGAAACAAAAGAAACTTCTTCAACTGAATATCAAAATTGTCAAAAGCGCATTACGCGTCAAGAAAATGCAAATTATGCTGCGCGCAAAGAAAGAAAAGCTCGCGACGATAGATGAAATGACAGAAAAGCTTAAAACAAATCTTGGTATCTTGAAAAATAGTGCCGAGAAAAATGGCATGACATTCGCCGAAACCCCGCAAAATCAAAATTAAGCCTGATTTTGCGACCATTCTTTGGTGCGTGCAAGATGGTCATAATCTCCGTTCGTATCTATAAATTTCGGTTTTACGCGTGACGTATATGGCGTCGTCTCATCGTCAAACCGTGCAATCCAATCTGTAAAGCCTAAATACACATCCTCTAAAAGCTCAGTTATAGTCTCAAACCTACTCCCCTTACCAGGCTGCATAATTTTTATCTCATAAGAATTTTCCTTTTTACCCGTCAGACCAATATATTCCATCGCACTCACATGATGAGATGCCATATCCTGAAAACCACCCCTCTCTATCATAATGGCCTGAAGCGGTAATTGTGGTGCCAAACCATTTTCTATCTGCTTCATTGTCATACTGGCATTTAAAGAAGATTTATAATCGACAATAATCACACCATCCGAACATGTATCAATACGATCAGCGCGCGCCTTTAAGATAAATGTCCCCTTTGGTGCTTCAATCTTCATCTCTCCGGCTTTTTCGACAGCGTGAATGGTCCTATTCCCTAATCTTTTACACTCTTCATTGATAAAAGCCTTGCCAATCATCATCAAGCGCGGATATAAAAATGCTTTCACAGACGGAGCCGCATTGTAATTCAATAGATGTTCCTGAATAATATTTTCCATCATAGGTAAATCTTTTATGGAAAATCTGCCCTCTACCCTATCTACAAATGTAAATAAAATTGAGTGAATAATATTACCGCGCTCAAGAGCTTCTTTGTCATCCTCCAAATCATCTTTCTTTTTTAGCCCTAAAATATATTTTGCATATATTTTGTAAGGATCGCGCACCCAATCTTCAATATCAGTGACACTTAATATGCGCGGACGCGCCGCTAATGGAGGTTTTGGCTGAGGTCTTGAGGCCGGAAGCGCAGCGACATCTGAGTGATCTAACTGAGCAGCCCACTCCAGATAAGGCGAAGACTGTAATTTTGTAAATAATGCCTCATTATAAAGACCTTTTATAATATTCTCTAATCTGATCAGCCACCTTGAGGGAATGAGCGGCGCACCATCAGCTTTTTTTGCCGTTGTCAAATACACAGATTTCGCACATGAAGCCTGCACAAAATCATGCGCCGATAGGCCAATCCGTCGCTCTGGGGCAGATAAGCCAAGCTCCTGCCGCATTGCCCGTGATATCCAGATACCCGGATCAGGCGAGATTGGCCAGCTTCCCTCTGTAAGCCCTCCAAGGATTAAAATATCTGTCTGTTGCAAGCGCGCTTCCGCTGTTCCCCATATAAAAAGCCTCTGACTCAAACCAAAAGCAGGGCGCACAGAGATTTTCGCAAGATATTCCTGTAAATGCCTTCTTAAAGCATAAAAAGGAATGGCCTCTAAAAGATTTGCATGCTGCATAAAAGTCGCAAGCAAATCCTCAAGCGCTCGGCCTGCATCATCACTCCAGAAAGAGCATATTATCTCTCCGCTATCATCTTTCGAAGAAGAAGCAACCTCTATAACCTGCGTTAAATAAGTGATAAAATCGCGCATATGTAATTTTTCGTCCGCATATAAAAAAGGCCGAAAAACATTTTCAATCTGGTCAATAAATTTAAAATGTCGCTGTAATCTTTCAATATATTCTGCACCTTTGTGACGCTTTTGCGCATCTTCAATCTTATGAGTAAGAGCTGTTCTGAGCCCCAAGAGACCTAGAATATGCGATGCTCCGCGTAAGACATCATTTTCAAATGCACGAACAGCATCTTTAAAATCGCCAGCTTTTTGCCCCATACATATAAAAGGATGCTTTAAAAATGCCAAAAGCGATATTGGTGAAAATTGACTATCGATAACATCAAAGAGTAATTTTACAAATACACCTTGTGGCAAGTCAGAAAGTGGCATTCCAGCAGAATCATCCGGAACAATTCCCCATCTTAAAAGCTCGGCTTTGACCTGACGGACCAAAATACGATTTGGCGTAATCAAAGCAGCAGTCTTACCGGGTGTTTCTAAAGTCTCTCGTAGGATTAAAGCAATGGCTGTTGCCTCTTGCCTATGTGTATCGGCCTGAATAAGATGCAAACCGTCTAAAGCTTTTTCTAAATCGGCGGCAGATAATCTTTTAGGCATATTTTGCCACTCTTCTGCCGTTCCAGAAGGACGCATAATTTCATGTAAGAATTTACGCTTCTGTATGTGGCATGGAGCATCCATTTTATCGACACCAAACCAGTTTACAATCTTATCACGTGCACATTCAAGATGATCCAGCAAGAGATTAAGCCCATATTGCGGATGGTCTGATGCCATACGCGCCCAATCAGCCGGGCTAATATCCGGATCAAATCCCGGCAGCACCAAAGCCCCCTTAGGAAGACCAATAACCATTTTCATAAAATCTGCCGTTGCAGACATAGATCCAGTTGACCCTGCGACAATAATTGGCCTATCCGGAGGCGTTTTTCGCCAGCTTTCTGTAAGGGTCTCGAGGACAGCATTGCGATGCGAAACCGCATCTATAATATTATTTTGCGCTAAAAAATCTCCCCAAATATCCGTAATGATATTTAAAATATTCAAATTATCCTGCCAGGCCTTTGCATATGCCCCAACATTAAGTGCCTTTAAAGCCTCTATAGGAATGCGCTCAGAATATAGTGCATCCAGCAATTCTGTCATAGACGCTGCAAGCGCAAATGCCTCCGCGTATGATATATCTGTTTCTTTTTTGCGTATATGCTGAATGATCAAGCGCGTGATCGCAAGCTGCCTGACACCACCATTTAAAAGCTGTCGCTGCGTCATCATATGACTTGCGGATATCTCATCTTCCACCAGTAAAGAAGGCTCTTCATCCAAACCATCCCCCAAAGATTCTATGGTAGGCAAAATCATTAAGCGGCCTTTTTTACGACGGGCAAAAGCGTCTTTGAGAGCTCTTATGCCCCGCTTTGACGGAAGGAAAATCGTTGTTTGCGCCAATAATTCTGGTGTGTCGCCATAAAGATGCAAAACACCCTCAGCGAGGCACTCCACAAAAGAAAGCCCAGCAGGAATATTATAGATATTGGCAGGAGAAAGTATCATAATACCAAGCGCTTTAATTCATTTTCAATATTGTACTTATCACAATTATTATATGCTAGACAATCTAAAGTGATTTTTTCTCTCACGCCAGTTGGCTTACACCAACGGCTCCGAGGGGGCGCGCAACTATGCGCGGCGCCCAGTCGGGCGCTCTACCAAAAGCGCTTAATAAAATTATTCAGGGCTTTTGGTATTTAAAGTCACAAATCAAA
>JBCCNR010000204.1:0-3704 GCA_039025725.1 Pseudomonadota bacterium
ATTGTTGGCAGGCTGGCAGCATATCTTGAGAAAAAATCAGGGCGTCGCTATCATCCATGTGCTGTGCCTGACCCTGAGGCTTTTCGTCGCTCGCTACGTCCCTGTGATATTATTCTCATGGAGGGGGACTTGCGTTATTCCGAG
Organism: Pseudomonadota bacterium; assembly: GCA_039025725.1. Lineage (GTDB taxonomy): Bacteria > Pseudomonadota > Alphaproteobacteria > JBCCNR01 > JBCCNR01 > JBCCNR01. The sequence continues at coordinate 145 of JBCCNR010000204.1, forward strand.
ATCATCAAATATGTCACGCAATCTACATGGTCACATTGTGGTATTTATATTGGCGATGCTTTTGAGAGTGATGATTTGGGTGATGATCAGCGCTGCATCATTGAGGTTTTGCTGACAGATGGAACTGTTTTAAGTCCGATCAAAGATTATTATGGGTTTAACACGCGGATTTTGCGTCCGATTGGGCTGACAAAGACTGATAAGGATACTATTATCGCATATTGCCTTGAGCGGCTCGGGCATTCATATGACATTGCAAATGTGATTGATTTGTTAAAACATCATGTGCCATTTTTTAAGCTTTTCTTTGGCAATACAAATGAAAATGAGCCCTTTGGGTCGGGTGATCCACAAAAAGTCATATGTTCTTCTCTGATTGCGCAGGCATTTCAGTCGGTATCTTATCCGATTTTGCCTGATATTGAGAAGCTGAAGAAATCTGCTGCGCGCCGCGAAGGAACCACAGCCGAAGAGCGTATGCGCACAGAAAGTGAGACTTTAAGCAAGCGTCATCATTCTTTATTTAGTCCGCGCGATTTCGACATGTCGCCTTTTTTCGCGGTTGTAAAGCCTACAATAGAGGAAGGCTTTAACTATATGGGTCTGCAATGGTCTGAAGATAAAGACTATTTTTAGAAACCCGAACTATGGATAAGAAAAAATATATAACAGCTCCTCGTCAATTGCGAGGGTGCATAGCACCCGTGGCAATCTGTTATATTTACACGCAAAGAGATTGCTTCGCTGCGCTCGCAATGACGTGCTTGGCAATGCTTACTCTTCATTTTTTATCCATCGTTCGGGTTAGAAAATAAGCGTTTTCAAGATAGACATTTCACGTATCGTATATTTAACGCCCTCGCGCCCAAGGCCGCTTTGTTTGACACCCCCAAAAGGGAGGTGATCAGCCCGAAATCCTGGCCCATCATTGATAATCAAAGAGCCCACTTCGAGCATATTAAAAGCTTTTTTGATAAGATCAAGCTGATTAGAGAAAAGCCCGGCTTGAAGCCCATAGGGTGACTGATTGATGACTGGAATGATCTCATCAAAACTCTCAAATTTATAAAGTGGCAAAACAGGCCCAAAAATCTCTTCTCGCATGAGCGTATGATTTTGGTGAATATTTTCTAAGATCGTCGGAGAGATAATGTTTCCTTCGCGCTTATTGCCCACCGTCAGCGTAGCCCCTTCTGACAAAGCTATTTCTATTGCTTTTAACGTCATATCAGCAGCTTTTTCACTGACAACAGGGCCGATAAAAGTTTCCTCCTGCATCGGGTCGCCGATTTTCAGCGCTTTTGTTTGTGCGATAAGAGCCTCGCGGAAGGCATCATAAATCTCTGCATGAAGAAATAAACGCTTAGAGGCCGTGCAACGCTGTCCTGCAACACCAAAACGATGTTGAATTGCGGTTTTCACGGCTAGAGATATATCTGCATCTGGCATGACAATCAGCGGATCATTCCCCCCGAGCTCTAATAGAAGTTTTTTGCTGCCTGAATCTTTGGCGATGGCTGAAGCTGTTTTTGTTCCACCTGTGAAGCTGATAATATCAATTTCCGGATGCGCATTTAATTGCGGCATAACTTCTATATGTGGCAAAGTCATTTGTAGCATATCTTCGGGGATACCAGCTTCATAGCAGAGCTCGACAAGTTTTAAAGTTGAGAGATAAGTTTGCTCATTTGGTTTTAAAAGAATTGTATTTCCGACCGCGAAAGCTGGCCCAATCTTATGCACAGCCAAATTCACAGGAAAATTAAAAGGTGTAATACATAATATTATTCCAGCTGGCCTGCGGCATACAATGCCCATTTTATGGCGGGCTGGGCCAAAAGCATCGACATCGAGCACTTCTCCGTCAAGGCGTCTGGCTTCTTCACCGCTCAGCCATATTGTATTGATTGCGCGTATGAGTTCTCCGCGACTATCATTTATGGTTTTTCCCATCTCTTGGGTGATGATCTGCGCGAGTTCTTCTTGTCGTTCTTCTAAGAGACCAGCAAGTTTGAATAATATATCGGCGCGTTTAAATGCTGGCAGAGCTTTCTGATGGTGTTTCCCTTCTTTTAAGCGCGCAATTTTCCTTTCAACCTGATCATAATGATCATAATGAACCACATCCAAAACTGCGTTATTATAAGGGTTGATGATTGTAAAATTGTGTTGCATCGCGTTTCCTCATTTCACATCTTGTATTTTAAACATAATCTTTTATCATCCGCGACAGCATAATAAGGAGAATCAAGCGATGCACAGACATGTTTTAACTTATCTTACTTTATTATGTTTATCGCTTTTATTAGGCTGTCAGGATCAGGATTTCCTCATTGATGAGCCTAAAGCAATCAAGCCTTATTTCAACAATAAATATGACCAATATGTTGATGATGAGCCCAAAGAAGAGATTGCACCAGAGAGCGCAACAGGACGCACTGAAAAGCCTCTTGCATATGGTCGGGAGTTTATGGCATCTACGGCGCATCCTCGCGCGACGCAGGCTGCGTATGATATTTTAAAAAAGGGAGGCTCTGCGGTTGATGCTGCGATTGCTGCGCAGATGGTTTTGAATGTCGTGGAGCCACAATCTTCGGGCATTGGCGGAGGGGGATTTTTATTACATTATGATGCAGAGACAAAAGCGCTGATCAGCTATGACGGCAGAGAAATCGCGCCAGCATCTGCGACAGCGGATATGTTCTTACGCGAAGAAAAAGATGAAAAAGGCAATATCAAAAAACACACAATGCCTTTCCATGTTGCTGCGACCGGAGGAAATGCAGTTGCAGTACCCGGCCTTTTGGATATGTTATATAAAGCGCATGAGAGGCATGGAAAAAAATCATGGGCTTCGCTTTTCGATCCTGCCATCGCGCTTGCAAATGGAGGCTTTGAACTTTCGCCGCGTCTTTATTATCTTATCAAATATGCCAAAGATTATGAGGCAATGTCTTCTGATTATAAGCGATATTTTAAAGCGAATGGCAAACAAAAAGATATTGGGAATATTATCACAAATCCTGCGCTTGCTGAAAGCTTTGTTAAAATAGCGCAAAACGGGCCGGATATTTTCTATAAGGGCGCGATTGCACAGGATATAGTGGATACTGTTAAGCGCGCAAAACATTTCCCTGCCGATCTGACTTTAAAGGATTTAGAGCAATATACTGCAAAAATTCGCCCAGTTCCATGTATCACTTACCATAATTTTAAATTATGCAGTATGGCTCCGCCAAGTTCGGGCGGAGTGACAATTATGCAGGCTCTTAAAATTTTAGAGCGCTTTCACCTCTATAATGAAGAGCCTTTTTCTAATAAATCTGTACATTTGATGGCAACAGCTTTACGTTTGGCTTATGCGGATAGAAATAAGTATATTGCTGATCCGGATTTTGTTTCTGTGCCTACGCGTCTTATGTTGGAAGAGAATTATCTTCTGAAAAGGTCAGAGTTAATTGACCCCGAGAAATTGCTACCACATGTTTCTGCGGGTGATCCATCTGTGCAAATGCATCATTTTGCGAGTTTAAAAATGATTGAGCCCCCTTCAACAACGC
>JBCCNR010000205.1:0-3693 GCA_039025725.1 Pseudomonadota bacterium
GATGATACAGGTTTTATGTATCAATTCTCATTAGGTGTTAACTATATCCTAACTGAGAATATTGATATTGGGGCACGCTATCGCTATGCTGCAACAGAAGGGTTAGAGCTTACTGGTGCAGGGTCTGGTGCAACGGCCAGAGATTTTGATGTTGAAACCCATAACTTCACTGCAAACCTCACTTATAATTTCTAATAGATTAAATTTAACTCTATAGAACTACAGCCTGCTTCTGATAAAATTCATAAAGAAGCAGGTTTTACTTTGTCTCTTGAAACAGAATTTCTCTTTTATATCAAGCGCCTTAATTCATTTTTGGGCTTTTGGTATGACATATTAATATAAAAAGGGGAGACTTTATTAAAGTCTCCCCTTTTAAAATATTTAGTCTGAAATTTTATTACTTTAAAGTAATAACCGCACGGCGATTGAGGGGCTCTCTTACACCATCAGCAGTCATTTTAGCAAGATTGCTTTCACCACGTGCAGCGGTGTGAATATTTGCGACACCTTTAGAAGATAAGGCATTTGCAACATTCATTGCACGTTTCTTGGAGAGCTTGCTGTTATAGCGCATAGATCCTGATGTATCTGTATAACCAACAACAGAGAGTGCTTTGCCTGTCATTTGGCTGACTGTGCTTACAACAGAATCAACAACACGCTGGGCTTCCGCGGTAAGATTTGAACGATCCCAACCAAAATAGATAACCCATTCAGTTGCTGCAGCAGGTGCAACTTTTTTAACTTGCTTCACGCCAGCGCAATCGCGTAGGAAACGCTTTAAGTCAACAGAAATTTTATCTTCTTCATTGACCTGTGATGGAGGTGTATCCTGGAAAGTTTCATCAATCAACCAGTCATAATGCACTTGTGCCTGTGCACAAGCATAAGGTTGGTTGCTGCGACCGCCATTATCTAAAGCGGACATGAGTTCACTACGTAAACCTGCTAAATTATATTTCGCAGCACGATCAGAAGGAACACCTGTACGGTATGTTGGCTGTTCCTGATATGTTGTATGATCCCAAGGCAAAACAGTCTGACCATCAGCAGCAGCTTCACCTTTCATGGTGTACATACCTGCTAAAATCCAGTTATCATCAGCTTCAATAGTGTTATTCACACGTTGCTGGTAGGCTCTGGCAAGTTCGGCGTTAAAGTCACTGCCTTTAATCATCTCCTGTGAGAAGGGCTCTGCGTAAAACGTGCCCGGCAGACCACAGCCTGACAGTGCAACTGTAACTGCAGCCACTGCCATAAATTTGGTTTTTGTCATCTTATATCTCCGACAATTATGATTTTTAAATTAAACCATCTGCACATTATAGATTTGCTGGGAAATGTAAAATAAAAACCGTAATCCACACATCTTCATTGCATTTAACTCGTGATTTTTATGTTACAGCTTCTTTTAAATATTCCCTTCCTGTTTTAGATAAACTCATATATAAGAGCAAAAAATAAAATGATAGGGTCGTTATGTTTGAAGCATTTAAGGGGCTATTTTCAACTGATCTCTCAATTGATTTGGGGACAGCAAATACTCTGGTTTATGTGAAGGGGCGCGGTATTGTATTAAATGAGCCCTCAGTGGTCGCAACTATTAATAACAACGGAAAACAACAAGTCCTTGCTGTTGGTGAAGAAGCAAAACTTATGTTGGGGCGGACACCTGGCAATATTCATGCTATCCGGCCTATGCGTGATGGGGTGATAGCAGATCTGAATATGGCAGAGGCTATGATCAAGCATTTTATTCGCAAAGTCCATAATTCCAGTTTTTTTGCTGCGCCGCGCGTGGTGATTTGTGTGCCATATGGTTCGACACAGGTTGAGCGCAAAGCCATTCGCGAATCAGCTGAAGGAGCAGGAGCGCGTGAAGTATTCTTTATCGATGAGCCTATGGCTGCGGCCATTGGGGCGGGATTGCCGATCACAGAGCCCACGGGCTCTATGGTTGTGGATATTGGAGGCGGTACGACTGAGGTTGCAGTGATTTCGCTGCGCGGTATCGTATGTTCTCGGCCTGTAAGGGTTGGTGGTGATAAGATGGATGAAGCAATCATTGCTTATATTCGTCGGCATTATAATCTTTTGATTGGAGAATCCACGGCTGAGCGTATCAAAAAAGAAATTGGTGCAGCGAAAATGACCGATGAGAATGATAATCCTAGCCTAGAGATTAAGGGGCGTGACTTGATGAATGGTGTTCCAAAAGAATTGATTATTACAAGAGAACATATCATTGAAGCACTCTCAGAGCCTATATCTTCGATTATTGAGGCTGTAAAAATTGCGCTTGAGGCAACTCCGCCTGAATTATCTGCTGATATTGTCGATAAAGGGATTATGCTGACAGGGGGCGGCGCCATGCTTCATAATCTTGATATGGTCATTCGGGAGGCAACGGGCCTGCCTGTTGTCATCGCAGAAGATCCTTTATCCTGCGTGGCTTTGGGAACAGGGCGCGCATTAGAAGAGGCAAAGAATCTTTCACAAGTCCTTGTGACGAACTAACATTATTCATATAATATTATCCATTTAAAATATGGTCAAATGGTCTCAAAGCATAAGAGATATTTTTTAAATTTCAGACGTATTGTTGGACTGACAGTCGCAATATGTCTGATGTTGTATTTTATATTTAATGATGACATCGAGACTTCCTCCGAAGATAAAAATATTGAGCATGCTTTTTTCGAAAATGTAAGTGATTTTATTGCTTTGCCTTTTTTATATGGCAAAGACTTGATCGAAGCAGTGTTCTCTCCGTCAGCATCATTGGAAAATGAATTGATCAATGCTTATATTTTATTGAAAGAAGAAAATCAGACTCTTAAGGAAAATAATAAAAAACTGCGAATGTTGTTAGACTATCAGCCAGATGAGAGTGTGACAGTTGCAACAGCACGATTGATTACGTCTCCAAATGGGATTTTCTCAAAGATGCTGCGTATAAATGCAGGCCGTAAAAATGGTGTTGCACTTGGTGATATTGTTCTTGCAAAAGAAGGGCTTGTGGGGCGTATTGTTAAGGTTGGGGATAAGACATCTTATATTCTTCCGATCAATCATTCTGTTTCGAAGATTGCGGCAATAACTTCTGATAAAACAGTGAAATTGCTGATGAGCGGGCGTTTTCAGAATATGGCTGTGGCTGAATATGTCACTGAGCCCTTATTGCTTGAAAATGGAGATGTCATCAAAACTATTTCAGATGGCGAAACTATGCCGCATGATGTCATTATTGGGCATATTCGGAATAAGGATGTGCAGCCCGTAACCATTGATCTTGCGGTAAATTTCCAACAGCTTGACTATGTCCGCATCATTCGCATGGAAACAAAAGATGCACAGTAAGCATAAGAGCGATAAAATATGAGAATTCCGAAGCTTTTTCTTATTCCAATTGCCTATGAAGCCTTTATTGCAAAATCTTTGCGACATATTATTCCTGTTATAACGATTATAAGCTGTTTTACAATTTATATGTTGCATACATCGCCTTTTATTCTTGGCGGAGCACCAATTGACCTCCCGGCCTTATGTTTATTTTGTCTTTTCTTTTCACGTCATCGTTTTTGGAATATCAGTATTTTTTTTGTCATCGCTGCTTATTTTGAAAATAAATATGTTGGCGGCGCGGTCGCCGGTGCTGCGGGCCGCGCTCTACAGTCGCGCGGGCGGCGC
>JBCCNR010000206.1:0-3690 GCA_039025725.1 Pseudomonadota bacterium
TATAAACAAATTTTTAATTATAACCACCAAAATATAAGAAGGGCGATATGGCACATTTAACAAGAACAGGCGTAAGAGCAGCAACAAGAGCGATGACAAGGAGGGTAGATCCAACGGCTCGAGGGTTTAGGGGGCTACCCAAACAATATGTTTTCCCTAAACCCCCTCACAAGAAACCATCAGCTTCAAGTGCTTTAAGTGGAAAGAACTCGACCTTACAAATATCAACCAGTGATCCTTTCCTTAAAAGGCTAAAGAACGCATGTGATGCAATGGCGCCCGAAATGCTACCTTCGCCAGAAAAAATAAGCCTTCCCAACTATATTGAAAAAACATTAGGACCTTTCACACAAGAAGATGTAGATAGGGTCATGGGCTTAAAAGGCGGTAATATTTTTCGTATCTCCGATATGGATAGTGAGACATTACTTTCTCTTGTAAAATTTGCTGCCGTTGTTCGCGAAATCCACAAATATGGTGATCGTGATATGCTAAAGATAGCAGCTAAAGGAATAGTGCCTGTTTTTGCGACAGATAGTGGGTCATTACGTACCAGACAAGCGAGTGTAGATGCTTCTGAAGAAATACTCAGTCTAAATGCAAGAGTTCGCGACAACCCCGACCTGTGGAGAGGTGTCAAAGGTAGAGATCAAAATGATAAGTCTTCTAAAAAAGGTGTTGCAAGGCAGTCAGTAAGAAATGTTACTTTAAGCGAGAGCGCCATGGCAGGACATATTAGGGATTTGGTAGAAACTGAGAATAAAGGCGGCAATACAGACCATATCCCAGGTTTGGTATATTATGCTAGAAATGCTGCACCTGTAACTCTGACAGATATTGAGACAGGAAAAGATATTACTGTAAGGGGGCATCCATATGGTGTTGAAATATTTGAAGACATTATCAAAGCCACTGCTGAGAACCGGCTTTTTAGTGCATTATGTGCTGAGAATGGCAATGAAACTCATACTACGCAAGCCATGTCTGATTATGCAACACTCCTTCAGAATAGGGATGCTATCTTATCAAAAAGGAGGGAGGATCTTGATAAGATAACCGAATTTTTAAGCAATAAAAACAATGATATATCAGACTTTGATTTTGTTTTTCGTAAGAGATATGATCAAGTAAATTACGACACATTTAAAAATAGTATTTCTCATCTAGCAGAGGCGATAAAAAAATGTGAAAATATCCAAGATGTAAAACGCTTGAAACTTGAATTAGAGGAAAAAAGAGGGATTATGAGATCTATGCTTGAAAATGAGCGCAAAGACTTAATAAACCTCGGAGACCTTATTACAGTATGTGTTTTTTGGGCAGGCTCAAAAAAAGGTGGGATAACGCGTGAAGATGCCCAAACAGTTTCAGGTATGGTGTTTCCTCCTGAAAAATCTTTAATTGAGATCATATTACAGGCTGAACAGGCTAAACAAAAGCCTGATATAAAAGTAATAATGTGTTGTCCGACTAAAGAATTTGAACTGCCCCTATCGGTAGATGATCCCAGCGGAATTCTTGAGATCACCCATGACCCTCTAGCAAGAGAAAGAGCTGACATTATAAATTTCCGTCCATGGCAACCAACAAATCCCGAACGGCTAACATCAAATGAGAGTTTTACAGAGGGCATAAATATTATTGTGAACACACCAAAAGAATTTACCCTTACTGAACATGATCTTTACAAAGTCAGACAAGGAAAGAGTATGTTGACACATTGCCACCCGATGGGGCCTGAAGAAGATTTGATAGTCGGCCTCGATGACCGAGAAAGGCTCGCTGAGGCAGATCAAATGGATTGGCGAAAGTATGTTGTTGCAGCCTGCGATTTGGTTCTTGGAGCATCAAGAGAAAAGCTGCAACCATTGTTAAACGCAATAAGTTCTCAACCTACCCCAAAACATCCTGCTGCGACAAAGCCACGAATCCCTTATTGATGAAGTCTTTCTTGCCGTATCTAATTTTTTCACCTGTCAAAGTTTGCACAATGCCGCCGGCTTCATGGACCAAAAGGTCTCCGGCGGCGGTGTCCCATTCTCCTGTTGGGCCTTTACGGGGATAAAGATCGGCTTCTCCGCGAGCGATTAATGTAAATTTCTTTGCCGAGCCCACAAGTTTCACGGATGAAATCGGATAATTTAAACGATAATCCTGTTCATTGATTTCATGCTTTGAAAAACTACTGACTGTCAGGATAATATTTTCCTTACTGTTGCGTACTGACAAAGTCTGAATATTTTGTCTATCATTTAGGGAATACATATAACTTCCCTCTTTAGCGGATGCATAGAAAAGCTCTCCATCTTCGGGGACAAAAATCACAGCTGCGCGCGGTCTTGCATCTTCGATCAAAGCAATATTGATACTATAGTCATTCGTACCGCGAATATAGCTTTTTGTGCCATCAATAGGGTCAATTAAGATAAAAGGCTGACGGACATCGATCGTGTGATCAATATGCTCTTCTGAAATAATCGGTATATCCGGCAAATTCTGTTGCAAATATGCACATAAAATACGATGCGCCTCAAGATCAGCGAGGGTCACAGGCGACTTGTCGGCCTTCAATGAGACGTCTAAATCATGATTGCGCCTAAAGTCGCGCGCATAAATACCAGCCTTTATGGCGGCATCTGCAAAAATATCGATAATTTTTTTGTTGTCTGATCTCATATGAGGCTTTAACATCTTTTACGTAAATATTGCTTATATAGTATCATCTCAAATTACTTAAAGAGTCTTTACACATATAATGTTAAAAATATTGAGGAAAATATGTCTGCTGCCGAACTTGAACTTGCCCAACTTCTTGCATCCAGAATTTGCCATGACCTTATCAGCCCTGTTGCGGCAGTAAATAACGGCCTTGAATTGCTTGAGGAAGATGATGAAGGCGGCGAAATGCGAGAGCGCGCATTGGAACTCGTGATGGATAGTGCTCGCGTTGCAGCGGCAAAATTACAAATTATGCGCTCGGCTTTTGGGGCAGGGCAAACCCTACCGGAGCAATCTTCGCAAAGCGATCTATGGGAGCTCCTCAAGCCGATTTCAGAAAAAAATAATATTTCCTTTGAATGGAACAACCTCCAGAGAGAATATTTCACGCGCAATGAAAGTCGTCTTTTGTTGAATATGTTGCTTTTGGCCTGTGAGGCTCTGCCGCGCGGTGGAAAAATCTCCATTCAGGCTGAAGAAAAAGGCTTCTGCTTATCTCTTACAGGCAGTAAAGTTATTTTCCCGCAAGATAAAGAAGATTTCCTATGTGATAGCAAAGAAAAACCAACCGAGCCTAGATTTATCGGGCTTTATCTTGTGCGCCTTCTCGCGGAGCAAGTGGGGGATGGGATGATCTCTCTTATGCGCGGAGAGGCTAATATGAAAATGATCGTGACCTAACAACGAGAATATCAATATAATATCTCAGATTATCCCGAGCTTTTATTCCAAAAAGAGCTTGAGCGCTTAACAATTGAGTCGCATTTTTTCAATCTATTCTGTCTTTGATCGGTAAGAAGCATTCTATTGGTATATTCAGGGTCAGGACCTATTAAATTTATGAATTCTGCATCATGAAAATTTATAATGAATAAGCGGTAAAAGGACGCAGCGACTAGCCTCGCCCTAATCGCAAGTCATTTTATCGTTTAGACATATAAATTTTCGATGCCCTAAAGGGTTTGTTAAAAA
>JBCCNR010000207.1:0-3681 GCA_039025725.1 Pseudomonadota bacterium
TGATGCCCGCGTACTTTGCCATTCTTTACATATTTCTCACTGCCGCATCTCTTGCATACTAAATCTGACATAACGAATCCCTTTTTTGCTTCATTATGCGACATCTAACTTCATGTTGTCTATCTTTATATGAAAACTCTCCAATTTGTAAGAAGCTTAAAGCACTTACCGATCACCTTGGACTTGACTATGCAGCCGCAGATTTTATGACCAATACAAACGGAGAGCTAACATTTCTGGAAGTAAACAGCTTTCCGATGTTTGCACGCTTTGATATGGAATCTGATTTTGCTATCAGCAAATCAATTGTAGAATTTTTATTATCTTGATTTATTTATCTTCTTCTGGCTCCTATAGTACGTTTTGCGCCACCAATAGAGCGTTTGGTTGATGTTTTGAAATTATTCTGTTTTGAAAATCCTGAGCGTTAGTTATTTCGGAAATTTCTATCTCTCAAGCTACGATCAGAGACGCGACGATCTTGTATGGATTGTCTTTTCTGTATTACACCCTCACGCCTAAATGTTCTGTTTTCTTGCACTCCAGAGCGAAAATCTTGCCTGGCTCCTCTTTTTTGTTCGCGAAAAGACTGTCTATTATCCTTGCGGATTGCACGATTTTCTCCGATAGCTTGCCTTTTATCACGCATATTGCCGCGGAAATTCTGTCGCAATTCTTCTTTTTTCTGTTTGAAAGCCTCTCTTCGTTCCTGACGCTGCTGCTGATTCTCTTGCCTGATCTGTTGTCTTTGCTCTAGCCTCTCTTTGAGAGCATGCATGCGCTCTGTTTTGCGCTCAACATAATTATTATATCTTTGCTCAAGCTTTTTTTCTCTCGTCTCAGCATGTGACATTTGCGCTGATAAAACTGGAAAGATGCACAATAATGATACAAAGATAGAATAAGGGCGGCGTGTTAACAACATAATCAAACCATAAAAAATAGAGACACCTCGGCCAGTGATGATTTTGGCAAAATTTGTACCTATTTCGTAAAGACCTACTTCACATGTTATCATCACGAGGTAAGGTGTGTGAAAAAATAAATTCAAAAATATTCACACATATTATCAATCAGCCCTTAAAAAGGAGGAAATTTTACATAAAATTTTACGCAAACGTTATGGTGTTGCAGTGCAATAAAAAACTTGCACTCGATCAATTTGGCGCTATATTTTACCAATGAATTTTCAAAAAATCTGCGATGTATCATATCTTTACAAACTTCACTGAAATAATAGACCGTATAAGTGCCTTTTTATGGGGCTTCCCAATGTTGCTTTTGATCATCGGGACGGGCTTATATCTGTCCATTGGTCTTAGGGGAATCACATTTGTAAAAATTCCATATGGCTTTGCAGAGCTTTTCAGAGGGCGTGGTACGGGAACAGCTTCTGGGATTTCTCCTTTTAATGCACTTATGACATCTTTGTCGGCGACTGTTGGAACCGGGAATATTGTGGGTGTTGCAACGGCTATCACCCTTGGTGGACCCGGCGCGATTTTCTGGATGTGGATTGTCGCTATTGTGGGGACTGCAACGAAATTTTCTGAGGCTGTGTTGGCTGTCCATTTCCGTGAAAAAAATGCTGCCGGGCGTTATGTCGGCGGTCCTATGTATTATATTTCAAAGGGGATTGGCGTTAAAATGCCTGTAACAGCAAAATATCTTGCTGGTTTTTTCGCTTTTATGGGCGGGATTACAGGCCTAGCATCTGGAAATATGATACAGGCTCATTCCGTCGCCGATGCTTTACATCAAAATTTTGGTATTCATACTTATATTACCGCGGTATTGATTTTTGTATGTGTTGGTGCTGTTTTGCTTGGGGGGATTAAAAGCATATCTAATGTCGCTGGGAAGCTCGTACCATTTATGACGATATCTTATATTGGCTCTGCACTTTTTGTTATTTTAGTCAATTTTGATCAGATTCCACATGCCTTTTACCTTATTTTTTCTGATGCGTTTGAGCCTTTATCTGCAGCAGGAGGCATTTTAGGGGGGCTTATTGCACTCTTTGGAAGCGGAGCCGTACGCTTTGGGGCATCGCGTGGTGTTTTGTCAAATGAGGCAGGTATGGGGTCGGCGCCTATAGCACATGCTGCCGCAGAAACGGAAGATCCTGTACAGCAGGGCGTTGTCGCGATGCTGGGAACTGTTATTGATACACTTATTATTTGCACAATGACAGCACTTGCTATTATTGTTTCAGGCGTCTGGACATCTAATGAAATCGGCGTCACCCTTACATCAATGGCGTTTGATTCTGCTATGCCCGGAATTGGCAGCTTTATCATTACAATCGCATTGCCGGTCTTTGGGTTCACGACCCTTTTGGGCTGGAGCTATTATGGCGAAAGATGTTGGGCCTATGCCCTGGGCGAGAAATCAGTGATACCATTTCGCATTGCATGGGTGGCCGTGGCAACTATTAGCACGAGTTTAAAGCTTGATTTTGTATGGCTCATGGCTGAATTCACAACTGCAATGATGGCCATACCCAATTTAATCGCTTTATTATTGCTTGGACCCGTGGTTTTTCGCCTCTCAAAGCAATATTTTGAGAATGAAAAATCTTTAAGCGCAGGATAATTACTTATCATTATTGGCCCAATAAATAGGACCATAATCATATAAAAGCTGCTGTTGTGGCTTCATATCACGGCAAACAACCAGAAATAAGGTGTCAGGACATTCTGATTTTTTCTGAATTTCCAGAAATGGGCACTCATCTGTCTTCGCATAAACCGGAATAAGCGTACGTCTGGCTTCGGCCTGATCGATGCCAGCCATAAGCCCATCCTCATAATTTGTGGCAGCATTGGCAATTGTTAGTCTATTTCCACGCTTAAAAGCTGATATTTTTGGCCATTTATAGTCTTCTGCAACACGAAACATATAATCTGACATATCCGCAGGGTCATATATTTGTGCAACTTTTGAAAGCTCAATATCATTGCGCAAATAAATCCCGGAATAGGCACCGATCACTGTAAATGCAGGAATATGCTCGCGCGCAAATAAGCCCTTATGCCCGATAAGTGCCTTATCACAGGCACTATTTTCACAATCCTCATCCGCGACATCACGCACAACTGTAACGCGATCCATGTAAGCTGCTCTCTCTTCACGGCTGAGAGAGAGCAAAAGGCCTAAATTTTCCTTCAAAACCATCGCTTTTTCATATGGTATATCAAATGGAACCCACATATGACGTACTGTTTTGGGTTCAAAACGAGGTTTGTCAAAATCCTCAGGGTCCTGAGCAATATGCACCATATCATCATAAATATGCGCAAGTACTGATTTTTCTTGCCCTGGTTGTTTAGCTTCGTCGGTGGTATTTTTTATAACTTTTAAATTATGGCGGTCTATATTGCCCGTAAAGCTTGCATTTGATGATTTTTTGACAATCGGCCAATATTGAAGCGCCGGATTATAATTTTGTATAAGATCAATACGATTACGAAAAGAAGCACGATTATATCGATTTCGTGCAATTGCATCCGCCTGAGCCTGCTCTAAATCAGAAATATCTTCTTCGATTGCCTGAATTTTTTCATTTTTCTGGTTTTTTTTCGGCTTTTTTAGATTTAACGGCATGTGATTTATCCTCTTATGTAAAATAAGCATAAAAACTTACTCAAGAAACATGCCTTGAGAATATTATTAAATAAA
>JBCCNR010000208.1:0-3665 GCA_039025725.1 Pseudomonadota bacterium
CGAAAAGCTTGGCGCAACACCCATTAACTACAAAATAGAGACAGTCACAGATTATGTGAAGAAATATACTGATGGTGTTGGTTTCGATATAATCTATGATTCTGTCGGCGGTGCTAATATTGCAAACTCTTTTGAGGCTGCTGCATTAAACGGAAATATCGCTACAACTGTTTCAATGGCTGAGCTTGATTTAAGCGCTGCTCATTTTAAAGGTCTCTCGCTTCATGTGGTGTTTATGCTCATCCCAATGTTGCATAATCACAAGCGTGAAGAGCATCATGTTATTCTTAATGAACTTACTCACATCGTTGATGCAGGTGGCTTGAAGCCTGTACTTGATACTCAGGACTTCGATCTTGCAGATATCAGCAAAGCGCATGATCGCCTTATGAGCGGACAGGCAATGGGAAAAATTGTAGTCACAGTTTAGGTGCAAAAAATATTTTTCCAAGACAGTAAATAACACTATCCTAAGATTGGTATTTATAATAAGATTTTAAAATGTTAAGCATTGTAAAGTCTTATTTTTACATATCCAAAGTTCAGTTTAGCAAGACTTATTATCTAAGATAAATTGTTATTGTTTTTCTTTCTTTTATGCTGTAGGTAACGTTTTCAGTTTAAACAAAGTGGGCCTGTAGCTCAGCTGGTTAGAGCTATCCGCTCATAACGGATCGGTCGCAGGTTCGAGTCCTGCCGGGCCCACCACTTTTTTTTCTCCGGTCAATATGCTTCGCATATGCCCTCCCGAGGGGCGGCGGACGAACGCTGGCACGCAGTCGGGCGCTCATGCATGGCAAACGCACTAAAACCATTTGAGGCATAAGATAAAACAACTAAACTCCTGATAGAAGAAATATAGGGACCCGAACTATGGATAAGGAAATGAAGAGTAAGCATCGCCACACACGTCAATTGCGAGCGCAGCGAAGCAATCTTTTTGCATTTAAATATAACAGATTGCCACGGGTGCCACACACCCTCGCAATTGTATGTTCAAACTGTGTTATAAGATATGAAGTGACAGGCACCCGGTCGCAATAAGAACATAACGTTCGTCGTCATCTTGGGACCTGTCACCATTCACTCCTACCGTTTGAATGGTAGAATGGGCCAATACGCCCGCATACAATCTAAAACACGGAGGCACAACCCATGTCATATAAGTACTTTATTGGGATCGATATTTCAAAGGAAACTTTTGAAGTCGCGCATTTGAATGACAAAAAAACCACATCATACTCCAATGATACTCAGGGGTTTGATGATTTTCTAGCAGCTTTAGAACATCCAAAGGAGGATTATCTAATCATTTTAGAAGCAACAGGTGGCTATGAAATGCAGCTTTTGATGTCGATTTGTGAACATCATATCGCAGTACATCGGCTTTCAACACTGAAATCCTCGCATTATATACGCTCTTTGCGTGTATTTTCCAAAAGTGATGTTATTGATGCTATGGCGTTAGCACGTTATGGTTATGAGCGTGGCGGGGATATCATCCTATTTAAACCGAATGATCATGATCAAAACCGACTTCATATTCTTTAGTTGAATCGCTACAAAATCCCTATAGGATTTTGAGAGCATCCACTACGCTTCGCTAGTGGTTAAAAGACTTTAGCAAAGTCTTTTAATATAGCAGAAGCAGATTTATAATCCGCTTCTGCTATAACTTCAAGGCGCGCTGATCTTGTTCAGGCACGTGCGGCAGAGAAACCAGACACCTTATAACTCGTAATGATAACTATGAAGCAGTCCCTTACGAAATAGGTACAAATTTTGCCAAAATCATCACTGGCTTAGGTGTCTCAGAAAAATAACGTCAAAAACATCCTCGTTACGATGATGTAACAGCACAGGCATCGATAGAAGTTTCAATCACATCTTTGGATGAAAATATTGCGAGCATTGATCAGGAGATGGAAGCAATCATTGCAAATAGTACATCTTTGCAAGAAAAAAGAGAGGTTTTGACGCAAATAAAAGGATTTGGTAAAGCAACTGTGACACAGATTTTGGCGTTTTTTCCAGAAATTGGTACACTCGGTCGGCGCGAAGCTGCATCGCTTGCGGGGCTTGCCCCCCATCCAAGAGAAAGCGGCAAACATCAAGGCTATCGAAGCACCAAAGGTGGACGTAAAAGTCTCAGAAATTGTCTCTTTATGGCTGCGATGTCTGCAGTAAGATATGATCCAGTGATCCGAGAATTTTATTTGAAGCTCAAAGATGCTGGAAAAAAACCGATTATCGCACTCGTGGCAGCAATGCGCAAAATGATTGTTATTGCAAATGCAAAAATACGCGATTATTTGGCTGGAAAAGACCCTTTCCCAGCATCATAAATGGGATAATGTCGTTTTATCAAATATTCGCCCAAAAGTAAGGTCTTTCCAGAGACACCCCTCGCGTCAGTATTCGGAGTACATGATCGGGATAGATATTCTTTTGGGCGAGCTCTCAGCAAAAAATAAATGTGACTTTTTTGCTTAAACATGGTAGATGACGTGTGTGGCGATGCTTACTCCTCATTTCTTTATCCATAATTCGAGTTATTAAACTCTAATCCGTGCCCTTGCCATTTTTGACAATCACACAAGACCATCCAAGACCATCATATTCCTGATATCCGATCGTCTTTGCAAAAGCCACAAGCGCGCCATCATTGGCAATGTAATATCCTTTTGGCTCTTTGGAATTGAGATTAAATTTCTGCAACATGCCCTTACCATCCGAAGAAGCAATGATACGCTGATTGGCATCAAGCATTAAAACACGACTATTTTTCCATTCTTCTGGTGTCAATGTTGGCTCTTCCTGCACAATCACACGAGATTCTTCTGGCCAATTAAAATAAATTCCTAATGTTCCTAAAATACGTCCATTGGTCGTCCCACCGCGGCGAATAGCCGTTGCATACACAGCAACAGGCTTATCCTCGTGTAAATGACAGTTATATATGTCATCTACTACATATTGATCACCATTATAGGTGTTCATAGCATCCTGAAACCATTTATTGCCTGAAACTGAGCTCCCTTGAACGCGAGGAAATTCTTCTGGGTTAGAGCAAGCCACTACATTCCCGTTAGTATCTGTCATCACAAGATTCATATAGACAGTATAAAAACGATTTATGATACCAAGTCGGCTTTGCGCATGTTTAACATTTTCAAGCGTGTTTTCTTCTAATGCACGCCAAAAAGCCTCATCAGTAGCCCACCATCTGACATCAGCCGTTCTCTCAAACAGATTTCTAACGATCAGCTGAATAAGATTCTGCGCCATCTCTGCGAGACGCCCATAATCACGCTTTTCAAACTGCCGAGATATTTCTTCGGTCTGGCCTTTTATTTTTTCATAAACCGTTGTCCGGAGCTCTTTGGTATTGCGCTCTGCCTGCCCCGCCAGAGATTTTACCTCAGTGGCCACAACCGCAAATGATTTCCCTGCATCTCCGGCACGCGCAGCTTCGATTGTGGCATTTAATGCCAGAAGATTTGTTCTGCTTGCAATATCTTCGTTAACATGCGCAAATGTTTCAAATTCTTTTTTTATTGTGTCAATGATTTCTGTGACATTTAATGCGGACATAGTTTTACCATCTTTATGTAATTCTATGAAGATCATGGAATAAGACGGTTAAAAGATCATTAACATGTCAC
>JBCCNR010000209.1:0-3660 GCA_039025725.1 Pseudomonadota bacterium
ATGGTTTTAATGATGGCTGACCCTATGCCCGATGAATAGTTTTAATGAGGGCTACTCCCAACACAACCCTTCTTTACGGGCATCATTACCAAGGCGTTGAGGGACCTTCCATCAAAAGCCACTTTCTCAACTCGCTTGGCAAACAGGGCAAAAATATGTGGCGCGTCCAGACATAACGCTTTTTTGAATGATGCCTCCATCATCGCGCGAGCATAATCTATCCTGTCGATCATAGACATCAAAATTATTTTGGAAATAGCCCTTTTCATCATTAGAAGTGCGATAATCTTTCAGGGTAGACCCTCCGGCTTGAATGGCTTCTTTGAGGATATCCTGAATATGACCAGAGAGTGCAATGATTTCATCATGGCTCAGATGGCATGCAGGACGGACGGGATTTATCTTTGCACGCCAGAGAGCCTCTGAGGCATAAATATTTCCAACTCCGGCTAAGATATCCTGATTAAGGAGCGCATTTTTAATAGGGGTTTTAATTCTCTTAAGATGGTCGGCAAAATTATCTATATGGTCTGATATATTGAGCGCATCAGGCCCAAGCTTTACCAAAAATCGGTTTTTATAAAGCATGTTTTGCGAGGCAACATCCATATAGCCAAAACGCCTGGGGTCGTAATAGCTCACGCGTAGGCCATCCGACATGTGAAAAATCACATGCTCATGTTCAGGCTTGATATTATTCTTATGATAAAAAATATGCTCATCAAAATTTTCATGCTCTATCAAAAAGCGCCCAGTCATTCCAAGATGCACAATCAGTACATTTTCACTTGTCATAAAAAGAAGAATATATTTTCCATGTCTTTTGGCATCAATAAATCTCTGTCCTGTCAGCTTCTCAGTCAGGTCAGCAGGCAAAGGAAAACGTAAATCCTGTCGCTGCAATTCAAGTCTTTCAATCTTATTATGATTGAGAACTTTCCATATTGTGTTTTTAACTGTTTCGACTTCTGGCAATTCTGGCATAAAAAACTCGAAAAAAAATATAATTTGGGTAAATAGCAGAAGCGGATTGTAAATCCGTATTCTGCTATGTTAAAAGAGTTTGCTAAAGTCTTTTAACCACACCCTTTGACCTTTGGCGAAGCCTAGTGGATGCTCTCAAAATTCTATAGGAATTTTGTAGCGATTCAATTATATGTTTTTCCATGAAAGCCTATCATAATCTTCAGGATGTTATCCAGACTTTAAATCACACCCATAAAGAGCTGATTGCGCATATTAAAAAGGATAAAAATTTTGGCCTTGAGGCCGCATGTCGCCTAAGTGCTGTGACTGACGATATTCTGGCCTCTATTTTTCAGAAACATATTCCCAGAGACTTATCGCTGCATAATATCGCCATTCTTGCAATAGGCGGATATGGCAGAGGCGTTCTGGCGCCTTTCTCAGATATTGATCTTTTATTTCTGACAGATACGCCTTCGCAATCTCTCAATGATGCTTTGCAAAATTGTCTCTATGATTTGTGGGATATTAAATTTACCGTTGGATATTCTATCCATAGCCTTGCTGAGGTCGTGGAAAAAATTAAAAATGATAGCGATTTCTGTACTGCTCTTCTGGAAAAAAGATTGCTTTTCGGCAGTGAGGCACTCTCTGGTCAGCTCTTTAAGGCCTACAGTCTATATCAAAGCCAAACATCAATTTCTTTCTTGAGCTTAAAAATGAAAGAGCGCGAAGTGCGTCATAAGCGTTTTGGTGATAGTCGCTATCTTGTTGAGCCTGATATTAAAAATGGCAAAGGTGGACTGAGAGACCTGCAAGCTCTCTATTGGATTGGCAAATATATTTATCATATTCCTAAAGTTGAGGATTTTACTGAAGTTTCTATTTTCTCCGCGAGCGATCTGAGCAGAATCTTTGAAGCTGAAAAATTTTTATGGTCTGTGCGCTTTTTGCTGCATCATCATGCCAAACGCGGACATGATAAATTAAATTTCGATATTCAAAAAATAATCGCTGAAGATCTGGGATATTCCGACGATGCATATCGTTTGGCTGTTGAATATTTTATGAAAGATTATTTTATAACTGCCCGTGATATTGGTCACATTACGCGTATTTTCTGCCATGCCCTGGAAGTGCAACACCGTATGGTATCCAGAAAAATCAAAAGCTATTTTAAAGATATTCTGACATCATATAAACTCGGGGAGAAAGCATTTAGGATCAGTGATGACCGCATTGACTTTGTGGATGAAAAGCTTGTGATATCTAATCCGCTGCTGATGATTGAGCTCTTTTATATCGCTGATAAAAATCATCTACGTTATCATCCCAACGCACTGAAAACCATCAATGCACATATAGATTTGATAAATGAAGATTTTCGTGCAGATGATGCGCCTTATATGCTCTTCCGTGAGATTTTATGTCGCGCTAAAACGCCTGAAAAAACATTACGTGATATGAATGAAGCAGGCATTTTGGGGGCTTTAATTCCTGATTTCGGACGCATTGTGGCTTTGATGCAGTTTAATATGTATCATCATTTCACCATCGATGAGCATCTTATTCACACAGTCGGCATTATGCAGGATATTGCGCGTGGAAAATATAAGAAAGAGCACCCTCTTTCAACGGAGCTCACGCAGAATTTTGATCGCTCTTCTTTGGATATATTATTCCTTGCGGTGTTTTTACATGATATGGCGAAGGGGCGTGATGAAGATCATTCTTCTGCCGGAGCGGATATTGCGCGTTATCTTGCACCAAAAATGGGCTTTTCTAAAGCTGAAACTGATTTGCTGGTGTGGCTTGTTTTGCATCATCTCGCCATGAGTGAAATATCTCAAAAGCGCGATCTTTCAGATATAAATGTGCTTCAGGATTTTGCGAAATTTGTGCAAACATCACAGCGTTTAAAGTTATTGCTGTGCTTGACTGTTGCAGATATCAGAGCCGTCGGACCCAATATATGGAATGGCTGGAAGGGAGAGCTTTTACGCACGCTCTATAGAGGAGCGCTTGATATTTTGCAGGCGGGAGCCCTTCAGGATCATCGCGATGAACGGGTTTTAGCCTATAAGAAAATGATCAATCATGCGACTGATCGCAAATATGAGGCACATTTTGATGAATTTTCTTATCAGTTTTGGTTGGGGACAGATCAGCAATCCTGTATGCGTCTTTTATCGGCCTATCATCAGGGCTACACGGAAAATAAAGATTTTTGGGTTGAGTGGTATCCTGATCGTTTTTGTGACGTCACTGAGGCAGTGATTTTCGCGCGAGACTGGCCCGGTTTATTTTCTGCTATTGCGGGGGCTATGTCTGCCTCTGGAGTGCATATTTATGATGCGCGGATTTTTACCAGTAAAAGAGGCCTTGCGATTGATCAATTCCGCATACAGGATATTTCAGGCAAAGCAATTACGGATAAGCTCTATTTGAAGCGTATTGCCGATAATTTAGAAAAAGCAATAATATCACATAAAACAGACTTTGAAGCGCAGGATTATTCTTATCATATTGCCTCTGAGAGAGCTGCCTCATTTGATATTCCAACTTTGGTTGATTTTGACAATAAAGCTTCTCCGACACATACAATCATAGAAATTGAAACTTTAAACCGTTCTTTCTTGCTTTATGATATTGCTGCGCAGCTCAGTCAAATGGGTATTTCAATTACTTCAGCGC
>JBCCNR010000210.1:0-3659 GCA_039025725.1 Pseudomonadota bacterium
GCGCAACAATGCGCGGCGCCCAG
This sequence comes from Pseudomonadota bacterium, assembly GCA_039025725.1. Taxonomy (GTDB): domain Bacteria; phylum Pseudomonadota; class Alphaproteobacteria; order JBCCNR01; family JBCCNR01; genus JBCCNR01. The sequence goes on from JBCCNR010000210.1 coordinate 24, forward strand.
TCGGGCGCTCTACCAAAAGCACTTCATCAAAAATTATTTAGGGCTTTTGGTATTATAATCTGCTTCTACTATTTATTAAGCAGCGGCATCCTCTTCCTCAGCATATGTGCTTATATCCGGGCAGCTACAGATCAAATTTCGATCACCATGCGCATTGTCAATACGACCCACAGATGGCCAATATTTTGTCATTTCCATATTTTCTAATGGAAATACAGCGGTTTTCCTTGAATATGGGCGATCCCAATGTGGGGTGGTCAGCATTTCAGCCGTATGCGGCGCCCCTGCAAGAGGGCTGTCCTCATAACTATACACACCTTTTTTGATGTTTAAGATCTCTTTTTTAATGGCAATCATGGCCTCACAGAAGCGATCAAGCTCTTGTAGGCTCTCAGATTCTGTGGGCTCAATCATTAATGTCCCAACAACCGGGAAACTCATTGTTGGTGCATGAAACCCATAATCAGCCAGACGTTTCGCAATATCGTCAACACTGACACCATAATCCTCTTTTAAAGGGCGCGTATCCAAAATACATTCATGCGCAACAGTGCCATTCACACCACGATAAAGCACAGGATAATGTTCCTCAAGGCGCTTGGCGACATAATTCGCACTTAAAATGGCAGCTTGCGTTGCATATGCAAGCCCTTCCGGCCCCATCATACGCAGGTAAGCATAAGATATCGCCAAAATTCCAGCCGACCCGAAAGGCGCGGCCGATATTGGATAATAGTCACGGCGATGGCGTTTTGGTGCATTATCAAGTGCAGCATGACCCGGTAAAAAAGGTTTCAAATGCGCCTTTACGCCAATTGGGCCAACACCGGGCCCTCCACCGCCATGTGGAATACAAAATGTCTTATGGAGATTTAAGTGACATACATCCGCACCAATAAGCGCTGGCGAAGTCACCCCAACCTGAGCATTCATATTGGCGCCATCCATATAAACCTGACCACCATTCTCATGGATAATCTGGCATATTTCTCTGATATCCTGCTCAAAAACACCATGGGTAGATGGATAAGTCATCATCAAAGCCGCCAGACGCCCAGCATTTTCTATTGCTTTGGTTCTTAAATCCTCAATGTCAATATTGCCATCAGCATCACATTTGACAACGATGATCTTCATACCAGCCATCATCGCAGAGGCCGGATTGGTCCCATGCGCCGAAGATGGAATAAGACACACAACACGGTTAGGATGTCCATTCTGCATATGATAGCCACGAATAGCCATCAAGCCTGCATATTCGCCAGCAGCACCAGAATTGGGCTGTAAAGACACCGCATCAAAACCCGTAATTTCAGCAAGACTATTTTCTAATCTTTCAATCAAGCGTAAATAGCCACGCAGCTGGTCAAGTGGCCTAAAGGGATGGATATTCGCAAAGCCGGGTAAAGTGACAGGTACCATTTCCGTTGCAGCATTTAACTTCATTGTGCAAGAGCCAAGCGGTATCATAGCCCGATCTAGTGCAAGATCTTTATCCATCAATTTACGCATATAACGCATTAGCTCAGTCTCAGAATGATAGGCATTGAAAACTGGATGCGTTAAATAAGAAGATGTCCGTAAAGGAATTTCTTCGCTTATACCAATTTGGCTTGCGATCGCATGAAAATCCGCATCCACACCAAAAATGCGCCATAAATCGCGGACAGTTTTCTCATCACTATCTTCATCGAAGGAAATACCAACCTGCGTCTCACTGAAGTGACGCAAATTATATTGTTCCCGTAAAGCATTATCATGGATAATATGCGTTTTATCATTGGTATTGATCACAATTGTATCAAAGAAACTTTCTCCGACAAATGTGAAATCTGTATTTTCTTTCAATCCTTGTGTGAATATACAGGTTAGAAGATGTGTGCGCTCAGCGATGTCTCTCAGGCCCTTTGGCCCATGATAACACGCATACATTGACGCCATAATTGCCAGCAACACTTGTGCCGTACAAATATTACTGGTCGCCTTTTCGCGTCTTATATGTTGCTCTCGGGTTTGCAGCGCCAGACGATATGCTTGTTTCCCATTACAATCCACAGAAACACCCACAAGACGCCCGGGAATATTACGTTTAAATTCAGCTTTACAGGCAAAAAATGCGGCATGTGGTCCGCCAAATCCAAATGGCACTCCAAAACGCTGACTTGAGCCAAAGGCAATATCGGCCTCCATTTCGCCGGGGCTTTTTAAAAGTGTAAGCGCCAATAGATCAGTCGCAAAAGATACAATGACATTTTTTTCTTTTAATTTGCGGACAATCAATGAAAAATCAGAGACTGTACCATCCGTGGCCGGATATTGCATCATCGCGCCAAATACATCATATTCAGTGGCTTTTTGCGGAATATCAATGATGATTTCATAATTTAAAGGCTCTGCACGCGCCTTAAGAACATCAATCGTTTGGGGATGACATAAGTTCGAGACAAAAAATTTCTGACTTTCTGATTTAGATTGTCTGCGTGATAAAGTCATTGCTTCAGCTGCGGCAGTTGCCTCATCTAACAAAGACGCATTGGCAATCTCTAAGCCCGTCAGATCTCTCACCATAGTCTGAAAATTCAACAAAGCCTCAAGGCGCCCCTGTGAAATTTCCGCCTGATAAGGGGTATATGCTGTATACCATCCCGGATTTTCCAAAATATTGCGCTGAATGACTGCAGGAATTTGTGTCGCATAATATCCCTGTCCAATCATATCTTTTGCATAAAGATTGGCGCGTGCAATGCTACGCATCTCATCTGCAAGGCGAAATTCTGGAGCGGCATCAGGAAGGCTTAAAGGCGCTTCACTGCGTATGCCTTCCGGGACGGTTTTTTTGATCAAATCTTCAAGCGAACCGCATCCGCAGACCTTGAGCATTTTATCAATGTCAGCTTCAGATAAGCCAACATGGCGTCTGGTGAATGCATTAAGCTGTTTTTTTCGTAAAGCTGCGTAATTTTGAGACATGTTTTAAATCTTTAAACCCAATGAGAAAGCTGAAAATCAGCCATTAATGAAAGCTTTATACGCTGTTTCATCCATAAAATCATCAGATTCAGACTTATTTATACATTCTATTTTGAAAAACCATGCCTCATTGTCAGAAGATTGATTGACAAGCGCAGGATCTGCAACAATCGCACTATTAATATCAACGATTTTACCTGATAAAGGCGCATAAACATCGGATGCTGCTTTTGTGGATTCAACAACTGCGCAGGCATCGCCCTTTGAAAAATTTGCGCCAACTTCTGGCTGTTCAACAAAAACGACATCGCCTAGCTGCGCAACAGCATGTTCCGTAATGCCAATAGTTGCTATATTATCATTAAAATCAATCCACTCATGGTCTTTCGTAAAAAGGCGTACCATATTCTCCTAATATATATCTAAACTATCTTACATATCTATGTGCCACGAAGGGCAACCGTGTCAGTTGTAATGGTACCATCTTGCCACGCAATTCGGCGAAAATATCTTTACCATTCAATCTGAACTCTGGCGCAATATACCCCATCGATATGGGTTTTTCCAGTGTTGGTGAGAAACTTCCTGAAGATATATATCCAATTTTATTATTTTTTGCATCGAAGATATCTGCACCCTGCCGGATAGGAGCTCTTCCTTCAGGGA
>JBCCNR010000211.1:0-3623 GCA_039025725.1 Pseudomonadota bacterium
ACCTCTTGTCGATAGCGGTTGGCATCAACCGTTATTGGTGCGTCTCATTACTCGCACCAAAGATGTCGCTTCTCGACCTATGTCCGGGAGGCGGCAATGTATGTCCAATGCCTCGCGGCTAAAGATTGTCGCGCGTGTCTCTACGAATCATGTTTTGAACTCCCGGAGCTATCGGAGAAATCTCTCTGATAGCTGCCACCACTTCTTAAATAGGACTTATTAAATAGGACTTACGCGAAATAACAAAAAACCGTCACCTAGCCCCCTTCGCACCCTTCGACAAGCTCAGGGATCGCTCAGGGCCACAAAACAACCTACCTTAAAAATTTACGCTACAGCTAAGCAGCACCGGCCTCGCCATTATCGCTGGATAAATCACTATCCTGCACAGAGCTTGTGATACCTGAAAGCACATCTTCAGCCTCAAGCTCAGTGATAGTGCAATTACGCCCATTCGCACGCGCTGCAAGCAAAGAGCGATCACATCTGTTACAGAAAAACCCAATGCTCTCACCATGTGCATATTTCGCAATACCAACAGATAATGTAACACGCCCGAGAAACTCGCCTGTTGTCTTTTTGACAATACGCTTGCGCTCTACGGTGCTGCGAATATGATCAGATAATGTTCTTGAGCCATCAATCGACGTTTTCGGCAAAATAAGCGCAAAACAAGATCCGCTATAACGCGCAGAGACATCGCGCCCCTTAATATTTTCACGAATTGCAGTCGCTACAAAACGTAAGATTTGCTCGGCAGTTGTCTGCCCCCATTTCGTGCGAAATGCGTCATAATGATCAATCTCCAGAAATACAATGCACATATCCTCATTGGCCTCAATCGAATTGCGCACGGCCTGTGATAAGGATTGATCATATCTTTTCCGCGTCGCAAGGCCGGTCAATGGGTCAACATTGGCCTCCTGACGGACAGTTTCAAGATAATGCTGTAATTTCTTGATTTCGCCATGCGAGACCTCAAGATTGGCTTCAAGCTCTTTCACGCGCATATTCACTTTATCAACGGCACTATTCAATTTATCAGCAACCATATCATCAAAGGTTCCATGCTTTATATCTGAGGATGCTCCAACCAATAAATCAGAGAAAACAGATAATTCTTCATCAGTGCCACTCATAGCACCAGCAACGCCACTAATCTGATCCGTTAATAGGCCGGTTACAGAATCAACAGTTTTTGCAATCACTTCATATGATAAAATATTTGCATGTATACGGTCAGTGAAAACCTGATCAGGGATACCGCCTTTTTCTATAAAATCACCAATCGCTTTGTTGACTTCGACATTCTCACCGGAGGCATATTGGTACCAGACATCATAAGATTTCGGATCAGGTGCAACATTATATTTTTTTAAATATTCAAGAGCCTTTTTTGAAAGCTCAGTAGATCTTTGCATAGGGTTCATTTCGTTATTATCAATATCCATGAACATTATCCCTTAATTTAACGCTTTATGCTGGACTATATGCGTATTTTCTTTAGAAAAGATTAACTTTATTTAATCCACCTTCCAGAACAAATACATCATTAAATTGCACGTCTTTTGTTAAAATAATCTTAAGAGCGAGATTTTCAGCACGGCGCCCAGATTGACAGACAATAAGTGGCTTCGAAAAATCATTAAGACACTCCAAATGCGTATGAATGGAGCTTAAGGGAAGATGATGATAATTTGCTTTATCTTGGCAGCGCATAGGGGCGACAACGATCTCAGCTTCTTCGCGTATGTCGATAATATCAAAATCATCCCGTAGATTTGTAATAAATGTAACTGGTTTTAAAAAGACCTCTTTTTCAGAAGTCTGATATGTATCAAAATGGGTCACATGCGAGTGATAGTCTAGCATTGAAATATTATAAATTTTCCCCAGAAGAGTGTCCTTACATCCAGAGATAATTTTAAGAGTTTCAGTGGCCATAATTGTTGCAATATGTCCTGCGACAGGGCCTAGAACGCCTGCTTCATTGCAATTGGGAGCTTGTTTGGGCGGAGATGGAAAAATATCTTTATAAGATGCTTTAAGGTGATCGAAAGCCGCAACATATCCGTTAAAACCAACCACAGCCCCGATCACCATAGGCTTTTTTTTGCGCCTCAGAATGTCTGACACAATATATTTTGTTAAAAAACTATCACTTCCATCAATGACAATATCTGCTTTATCAGCAATATCTTGTGCAACATATGTATCCAAACGCTTTTGAATAGCCTCAACATGACAATCAGGATAAATACGATTAAGGCGCTCGGCTGCAATACTGGCTTTATTCTGTCCAATATCCCCCTCAGAGAATAAAATTTGCCGATGAAGATTAGATTTCGCGACATCGTCATTATCAATAATTGTCACCTGTCCTATGCCAGCAGCACAGAGATATAATAATAAAGGACAACCTAGCCCCCCTGCCCCAATAACTGCAATATGCGCTTTGTGGATTTTATTTTGTCCAGCTTCACCAATTTGCGGTAATATAAGCTGCCGAAGATATCTCTCCTGATCCATGGGAGTTAAAACCAGCCAAGCTCAAGCTGTGCGATTTCTGTCATACGGTCAGGCGTCCATGGTGGGTCCCAGACCAGCTGCACTGAGACATTCTGCACCTGATCTAATGGCTCAAGCGCACGAGAGACCATGCCCGGCATCTCACCGGCAACAGGACAACCCGGCGCAGTCAAAGACATATCAACATCAATATTCATTTGATCATCAACATCAATGCGATAAATCAACCCAAGATCATAAATATTCACCGGAATTTCCGGATCAAAAACCTGTCTGATTGCACCCGTAATCATATCCGCGAGAGGATGCTCACGGAAATTGCCTTCAACCTCCGGCTCAGGAGGATTTCTATCATCATCTATGTGCGCTTGTTCTGTCATAGTCTCTGTTCATGACTCGCTTTTAAAGTAGTTTTTTAGCGGCTTTGGCCACCAGAGTCACACATTTTATGCGTTGTCCTATGGTTTTCACATCCTGAAAAGCTGCGAACTCAGTGCATAAAGACGTATCCTCTTCATAATCAGCAATAATATGATCTGCAAGCTCCTGAATTTTCTTCATATCGTCACTATTCACGGCTTCGCAGAAACATTCCGCAGCGGCCCTGCATATGATACACCCCTCACCTGACCAAACGAGTTTATCTCCGTTAAAATCCGCCCCGAGTGCAATAGTATCTCCGCAAAGAGGATTTTTAACCTCGGAAGAGCGTGTTTTATCACTGAGTGTGTCTTTATAATATTTAGGAGCCTGAACCCACTCAAAGAGCTGTTTTTTATAGATATTTTCCAACTTGCACCATCATCAATAAATAACAATAATCATTTATACGTAATACCAATCGCCTTAATTAACTTTCAATATTTTACCTATCATAATTATCACATATCAAGCAATTTAAAGTATTTTTTCTCTCACGCCAGTTGGCTTAAGCGAATACCCCCTTGGAGCTCCGAGGGGGCGCGCAACGATGCGCGACGCCCAGTCGGGCGCTCTTTAAAAGCTCTTATAACCCAATTGCTACAAAATTCCTGTCGAATTTTGAAAGCATCCACTTATGCTATTGGTCATGTCAATATTGTTGTATAATTGAC
>JBCCNR010000212.1:0-3599 GCA_039025725.1 Pseudomonadota bacterium
CATAGGTAAGATGGCTATAGTGTTTTTCACTCATGAGATTTCCTTTCATCTTTTTCAAACAAAAGTTATCTCTCCATCTTGCCCTATTCAACTCTTTTCTAAATTCTAAATCCGTTGCACTTCGATCTTGAAACGGGGAAATAAAATTTATTAAATTTAAACAACAAATCTTGATTAGCTATTTCCTATGAAACTCCTTTCAAAAATCCTCATAAAGCCCTATAGAGAAAGATAGAAACTATATATGAGGTGACATCTATGGCAAATGTTACCGTTGTCGGTGTGCAATGGGGCGATGAAGGCAAGGGCAAAATCGTGGACTGGCTGTCTGAAAAGGCGGATGTTGTCGTACGATTTCAGGGCGGGCATAATGCCGGTCATACATTGGTGATTGATGGAAAAACCTATAAATTATCTCTTTTACCGTCTGGTATTGTACGCGGTGGGAAAATTTCTGTCATTGGAAATGGTGTTGTCATTGACCCAAAGGCTTTGCTTGCGGAAATTGACCAGATCAAATCACAAGGTGTCATGGTGACGGCAGATAATCTCAAGATTGCCGAGAATGCTGCGCTTATTTTATCCATTCACGGAGAGCTCGATCGTATGCGTGAAGAGGCTGCTGGTAATGGGAAAATCGGCACAACCGGGCGCGGTATTGGCCCTGCCTATGAAGATAAAGTCGGACGGCGCGCCATCCGTATTGCAGACCTCGCGGATGAAGAAACGCTTCGCATACGGATTGAACGGCTTTTGACACATCATAATGCACTTCGGGCAGGCTTTGGCGCAGACCCTGTTATCGCAGATGATGTGATGCAGGAACTCCAAAAGATCGCTGATAAAATCCTTCCCTATGCGGTTCCTGTTTGGCGTGTCTTACATGAAGCACGCCTGCGCGGAGATAAAATTCTCTTTGAAGGTGCGCAGGGAACAATGCTTGATGTTGATCATGGGACTTATCCTTATGTGACCTCTTCGCATACTGTGGGGGGGCAGGCCGCAACGGGCTCTGGCATAGGGGCTAAATATGCTGGCTTTTGCCTTGGTATTGTCAAGGCCTACACAACGCGTGTTGGCTCTGGGCCTTTTCCAACTGAGCTACATGACGAGATTGGACAAAAACTCGGCGAGCGCGGCCGCGAATTTGGAACCGTCACCGGACGCGCCCGAAGATGTGGCTGGTTTGATGCCGTTATGGTCAGACAAGCGATTATAACAGCTGGCGTAAGTGGTGTGGCTCTTACGAAGTTAGATGTGCTTGATGGCTTTGATAGCCTTAAAATATGTGTTGGCTATCTTTTGGATGGGTTAAAGCTGGATTATCTTCCCGCAGCAGCCGGCCCGCAAGAGCGCGTTCAACCCATCTATGAAGAATTTGAAGGCTGGCGAGAGAGCACCTATGGCGCGCGATCTTACGCAGATTTACCTGCACAAGCTATCAAATATATCGCCCGTATAGAAGAGCTTATTGGCTGTCCTGTGTCATTATTATCGACCTCTCCGGAGAGAGAAGATACAATTTTGATACGTGATCCATTTACGCTATAACTCCTTATGGATTATGTGCTCAAAAAATCAAAGCGTAAATCGGTGCAGCTGCGCGTAGAGCGCGATGGCACATTGACAGTGCGCGCCCCGCTTAAAATGAAACAGGATTTTATTGACGCATTTATTGCCGAAAAGTCTCATTGGATAAGAAAACATCAGAAAACTGCCAAAGAGCGCCTCGCCTTACAGAAAGACTTTTTCTACATCCTTGGGAAGCCTTATAAAAAAACAATTCAGCCCTCTCTGCGTAATTTTGTGCATCTGATGGATGAGATGATTATCATTGAAAGCACATCGATGCATAACACTGAGGCCCTCTTAAATAATTTCTTCGATGCACAGGCAGAAGATTATTTACAAGAGCGTTTTTTACATCTTGAAAAACACGCCAAACAACTCGGTCTTGAGACCTCTCATCCAGTAGCATTCAAACATTATCGTAGCCGCTGGGCGAGCTGTAGTTATGATGGTAAAATTACACTCAATTACAGACTTTACAAGCTTGCGCCACATTTGATTGATCATGTCATTATGCATGAATTTTGTCATTTAAAACATATGAATCATTCAAAAGAATTTTATAAGCTTCTGACTCTATTTGATCCCAATACCAAAGACCATAATACACAAATGCGCGACTTTACTTTATAATTGAATCTCCACAAAGCGCTTTTCAAATGCAGAAATCATTTTACGCATAGCCTCTTCAAAGAAGACACTCACAATCTTACTGAAGATCATCGATTTAAACTCGAAATTGATCATAAATTCAATCTCAGATTTACTCTCATCCCCTTTAACATCATCAAAACGCCAATAGGAAGATAGCTTTTTAAAAGGTCCTTTAAGATATTTAATATCTATTTTTTTGATGGTCGGATCACATGTGACCTCAGTGGTGAAGCTTTCGGAAAATCCTTTATAAGCAATGATCAGATCAGCAATAAAGACCTCCCTGCCCTTCGCATCTGTTTCAGATGACTTTAAACGCGCCCCGGCGCACCATGGCAAAAACTCAGGATATGCATTGAAATTCTTAACGGTTTCAAAAGCAAGTGCGGGAGATACATCACAAATCTTTCTCAGTTTGATATCTGTCATAATGCAATATGATATTTATGCAGGTTGCAGCTTCTGTGTTTTTAAACTTGCGAAGACGGCTTCTTCCCGCGCTTTCTGTAAGAGCTCAAAATCTTCATCAGCATGGTAAGATGACCGCGTTAATGGCGATGAAGAGACCAATAAAAAGCCTTTCGTTCTGGCAACTCGCGCGTAACTGTCAAATTGCTCAGGAGTAATATAATCACGCACCGGATGATGCTTGCTTGTTGGCTGAAGATATTGGCCAATTGTCAGAAAATCTATATCAGCACTGCGCATATCATCCATAACTTGCAAGACTTCATTACGACTTTCCCCGAGACCAACCATAATACCAGATTTGGTAAATATCGTTGGATCAATTTCTTTTACACGCTGCAAAAGACGCAAAGAATGGAAATAACGTGCGCCCGGGCGGACTTTTGTATATAAACCCGGTACAGTCTCAAGATTATGATTAAACACATCTGGCTTGGCAGCAACAACAACCTCAAGCGCGCCATCTTTACGCAAAAAATCAGGCGTTAAAATCTCAATGGTCGTTTGAGGACATTTATGCCGAATTGCACGAATAACGCGCGCAAAATGCTCCGCACCGCCATCCTCAAGATCATCCCGATCCACAGAGGTAATCACAACATGCCGCAGACCAAGCTTCTGCACAGCATCTGCAACGCGCACAGGCTCAAACATATCCAAACTGTCCGGCATACCGGTTTTAACATTGCAAAATGAACATGCTCGGGTACAAGTATCCCCCATAATCATCATAGTTGCATGTTTTTGTGACCAGCACTCCCCGACATTCGGACAGCCAGCCTCTTCACAGACAGTTGTTAGATTATTTTCACGCATCAATTTGCGCGTTTCATGATATGTCTTTGAAACAGGTGCTTTCACCCTGATCCATTCTGGCTTTTGCGGAGAGGGATTATCCTGCCGATGAG
>JBCCNR010000213.1:0-3570 GCA_039025725.1 Pseudomonadota bacterium
ATATAAGATAATACTATGAATAACTTTTAACTTCATAGAAAGAGGGTAAAATGGCAATAGGAGTAGGAGATTACGCATCTTCGTTGCAACAAATCTTACAATTAACAAGTGCAACTGGACAGATAGGTACACAAACCGCTTTATACACGGCGCAAATGGCCTTTACGACGGCTCAGATTGAAGCACAAGGTGTGATGTCACAGCTTCAAATGAACCAAATGTCTGCTGCTGCAAACGTTATTTCAGATCTTCAGAACCTTGCTATGAGACACACAATGGGTCTCGCGACAAAGGCACAAGAGATGAGCTTGTTTATTGCGCAATATCGCGAGAAAACACTCAACTTGTTCTTGCAGATCCAAGATGGTCGTGACAACAACACATGGTCACGTGTCAAGAGATACGCTCAGGGCTTCAAATTCTAATTTTCTTCAGCATGCATATCTTTTTATAGATATGGTGTTGTTTCAAGACTACGTGCATCATTAAAATATATTACTGAGATATTTGATAATATATTTTAGAGACACTATATTAGAGAGACATCTAAGCCAGTGATGATTTTGGCAAAATCTGTACCTATTTCGTAAGGGCATACTTTACGTGCTATTATTACTAGGTAAGATGTCGGATATTAGAAATATATTCTTAGGCGTTGACTATCGGCTTTAAGCCACTCATTCATCGCAGATAAGTGAGTGTGACAAAGTCAAGCGGCTCATAATATAAGGATAATCTTCAAGCGTAACATATTGAATAGCCTGACTTTGTGTCGGCTTACTATATTCCAGCGACTTGAAATACAAAATAGTTTTTGCTCGGTGATTCGTAGTAAATCAGAAATTTAATTTATAAGCTATTGAGTTATAACAGTTTTAATTAACTTGATATTAACTTTAATTTGGTTAAACTTTAAAGCATAAACATGCGACAACATAGAATATGTTTGGCTTACAATAACGAGAATAAAACAAGAGAGTTTAACAGTGGCAACAGATAAAAATAACCTACAAGACACTTTCTTAAATCAAGTCCGAAAAACCAGAACACCAGTGACTGTTTTCCTGATGAATGGTGTTAAGCTTCAAGGTGTCGTGACCTGGTTTGATAATTTCTGCCTTCTTCTGCGTAAGGACGGGTTATCACAGATGGTTTACAAACATGCTATTTCGACAATTATGCCATCACATCCTATATCTCTCATGCCAGAAGAGGAAGATAAGCCGGATACAGGCATATAATCCTCGATTTTATGGTTTTGGGTTGTTATAAGCTGGTCATATGATCAGTTCTAAGGCGATTGTCCTTTATCCATATTTAAAAAATTCTTCTGAAGATCAAGGCGTGCGCGTCAGGACGCCTGAACGCAGGCTTTATGAGGCTGTGACATTATGTCATGCGATTGATCTCGATGTCTGCGAAAGCCATATTTTTCCTTTAAGACGCATTGAACCTGCGACGATTTTGACTTCCGGTAAGCTTGAAGAATTATCAGAAAATATTTTATTTCACAAAGCAGAGCTATTGATCATTGATGCAGCTGTTACGCCTGTGCAGCAGCGCAATTTAGAGCGTAAGTTAAAAGTCAAAGTTCTTGATCGTATTGGTTTGATTTTAGAAATTTTTGGCAAGCGTGCGGCGACTAAGGAAGGAAAGCTTCAGGTTGAGCTTGCGCGGCTTTCATATCAGAAGAGCCGTCTTGTGAAGGCCTGGTCGCATCTGGAGCGTCAACGTGGCGGTGGAGGCTTTACTGGCGGCCCGGGTGAGACTCAAAAAGAGGCAGATCGGCGTATGATTGACGAAGCCATCAAACGTATTGAAAAGAAGCTGGTCAATGTTGTCAAAACCAGAGATCTACATCGTAAAGCACGTAAAAAAGTGCCTTATCCGATTGTTGCGCTTGCAGGATATACCAATGCAGGAAAGTCGACATTATTTAACCGGATGACAGAAGCCGAGGTCCTTGAGGCAGATATGCTATTTGCGACGCTCGATCCAACCCTAAGAACAATAAAGCTCTCGACTGTTGATAAGATTATTTTATCAGATACAGTTGGTTTTATTTCAGAATTGCCAACAGAATTGGTGAAAGCCTTTCGGGCAACCTTAGAGGAAGTTACGCAGGCTGATCTTATTTTACATATTCGCGATATATCACACCCAGAAACAGATATTCAAAAGCAAGATGTGATACAAGTGCTCTCAAGTCTTGGGGTAAAAGATAAAATACCTATCATTGAAGTGTTCAATAAAATTGATTTGCTTCTGGAAGAAGATCTTGGTGAGGAGAAGCTGGCAGCATTTAGCGCTGAGAATAAAGCAGCCTCGGTTAAAACTGTATTTTGTTCTGCATTAAAGAATGATGGGATTGATGCTGTCAAACTGGCCGTGCAGGCTTTTCTTGATCAGAAGAAAACTATTTACAAGGTTGAAGTCTTGACTATGGAAGGCAAAGCCATTGCTGCCTTATATCAATATACGCATATTTTACAGAAGCATAATCTGGATGATGAAAAGATCTTATTTGAGATTCAGACAGATCAGAAAAATCTGGGTTACATCCAAAAAGAATTTCCAGAACTTATATTTGTAGAAGTGTAGTATAGTTTTTAAGATTTATTTTTTGAATATCCTATCATATATATTTTTAAATGGGTTTCGTGGCAAATTTGCAGCCAATGAACCTATTTTATCTGAATAGGCAACCGCGGCTACTGGAAAAAAAACTGCTGCACTTTTCGGAAACAATCCCAAGGGAAACTTAGAGAGGACTTTTTTTAATGCCTTAACTGGCCCATTACCCTCGCGTATCAAATTTCCGTAGTCAGATGGAATTTTTGACGCAAGAACTCCGCCCATGACGCCACCGAGCATGAGTGCATCCGGATAATCTTGTCTAATAGCTTCAGGCGCATTCCCAAAGACTGCTTTATAACCCTCCATTTTGGCAATCATTCTCAAAAAATGAGCTCCGCCAAGAGCAATAAACTTTGCAACTCCATTCACTGCTGGTGTTCTTTCATTCAGTCCATGCATAACAGCAGCAATCCCGTATGGCACCATTGAGGCGGCGGGGCCTTTATCTTTTTTCAATTTTCCAGATGCTATACTTGCTGTCAATGTTGCATATTCGCGCAAGCCATGCCGGACAATACCACCACCGTAAACACTTTCAAGCCAAAATTTTACGCTGGTTATAGGAGGTAATTTTTTACCTGATATGCCAGAATTGTAGTGCTCCATACTCATATACGCAAATGGTATTGCACCCGTAATAGCAGTATATTTTAGGGTAATGTCAGAACCTGTACCGCCTCCTTCTTTACCCGTTTTTGCACTTGGTTTTTCCTTTATAGCTACTTTAGATCCTGTAGTCGTCCTCTTATCAGAGCCGACAGGCCTTAAGTATTTTTTCATATATAAAGCTACAGCATTTCCAACCATATAGAACCCTCTAATATATTATCTTTTAGGGCTTACGCGAAATAGCAAAAAACGGTCCCTGAGCTTTTCGAAGGGCGAAGTATTCATTTTTTATGCACTACTTTATCCTTGGCCCCCTTCGACAAG
>JBCCNR010000214.1:0-3564 GCA_039025725.1 Pseudomonadota bacterium
CAGAAACAAATCCGCTTTCAGCGCAGGAAAATGAATTGCTCGATAACTTCAAGGCTATGCCGAAGAAGGATCAAAAACTGATGCTAGAGCTTATAAAATCGCGTTCTAAAAAATAAATTTCATAAAATAGTTGCATTGCAGCATCTATTTATGACATAAAGAGGATCTAAGTAAGGAAACATGAAATGCTAAAGGAAACAAAATCAGTGCTCATCTCGTTTGTTTCCGGGCCTAATAATCGTCACCATTGACGTATTCGCGCTGGCCCGGGAATACGTTTTATGTCCGGGCTTCCTTATATCAGGCGCAGTTGAATTCCTTTTTATTTTCATCATTTTGCCATCAGGTCGAACCGGATCAGCTTTAAAAGTTTGATTGGGATTTAAGTTATGTTGAAAAAAGTTAGTTATAAAGATGTTTTTGCGTTTTCATGGAGTTATTGGAGGCGCAGGAAGATGTTGGGTGCACTTAGCCTCTTCTTCTTATTTATTATGACGAGTATTGATGTCATTTTTCCTATTTTTACAGGAAAAATAGTAGACGCAATGATTACTTCATCACCAGGTGAATCTGAAGATGTGCTGAAAACATTCTGGATTATAATAATGTTGGCTGTGCTATTCTCTGTAACACGCGGGCTGTTATATCAATTTTATAATCGCTGGGAATGTTTCTCTATGAGGGATTTGCTCTTGGATTCGTTGTTCAAGGTACAGAGATTTTCTACAAACTGGCATGCAAACTCTTTTGCGGGAGGTACAGTAAGAAAAATCACACGGGCACGTACTTCTTTTGAAATATACGAGGATACGCTTTTTTTAAATGTCTTCCCGGCAATTTTGATTTTGACTGGAATGACAACGATGCTATTTTTCTTTTTGCCCGAAGTTGCCTTGTTCGTAATGATTATGGTTGTTTTATATTGCGGCTTTAGTATAGGCATTTCTGTACTGTACTTATTACCAAAATATAAAGCCTCTGCAAATGCTGACACTTCCGTTGGAGCCGACTTGGCTGATGTGATTACAGGAAATCAGACCGTTAAAGCCTTTGGTACTGAGAAAAGTGAAGATAGGATATTTTTTCAAACCGCAGAAGATTGGCGGGTTAAAACCCTACACTCTTATCTTTCCGCAAACACAGTAAATATCATTCGTGATTTATGCCGCGATTTTATACTATTCGGTATGTTGGGTATTACTTTCTTACTGTGGCGTGATGGCAAAGCAAGTCCAGGTGATATAGCTATGGTTATTACATCCTTTTTCATTATTAACGGGTATTTGCGAGACATTGGTCTGTATGTTTCTAATCTATTAAAAGCCATCTCTGAAATGGAAGATGCGATTTATTTCTGGAAGACGGATATTGCCGTGCGTGATAAGCCAAATGCAACCGATATCAAGGTTCAGGACGGACGGATTACATTCGATAACGTGCGCTTTGCTTATAATGATCAGGGTGAGCCAATTTATGATGATTTTTCACTCAATATTAAATCTGGTGAGAAGGTTGCACTTGTCGGGCATTCCGGTTCCGGGAAATCCACATTCGTGAAACTGGTTCAGCGCTTGTATGACATTCAGGGCGGCGAGATCCGTATCGACGGTCAGAATATTGCTAACGTTACTCAAAGTTCATTGCGGAAAACAATTGCTTTAGTACCTCAAGAGCCCATTCTGTTCCATCGCTCGTTGCGGGAGAATATTGCATACGGTAAACCCGATGCCAGCGATGAGGACATTATCGAAGCGGCGAAGCAAGCCTACGCGCATGACTTCATTGAAAGTCTGGATGCAGGTTACGATACGCTTGTCGGGGAACGCGGGATCAAACTATCCGGTGGTGAACGTCAGCGGGTTGCGATTGCGCGTGCGATTTTGGCCGATGCGCCGATCCTGATTTTGGATGAAGCGACATCATCTTTGGATTCTGTGTCCGAGCATTATATTCAAAAAGCGCTGGAAAATTTGATGAAGGGGCGCACAGCCATTACGATTGCGCACCGCCTGTCGACCATCAAAAGCGTTGATCGTATCTTGGTATTTGATCAGGGCCGTATTGTGGAACAGGGGCGTCATGAGGAGCTGATCGCGCGTGAGACCTCGCACTATAAGACTTTATATGAAATCCAAGCCCTTGATTTGATTGGGGAATAACTTCTTGCTTATTTATTTACATAATGTTAATAATGAGTATGGTTCATTTTGTTTATAATGAAGACGTCGAAATATCATTTAGTGAGGCTGGCCGCTTGCTGACTGTACCTGCAAAAATTGTAGGTCCGGCCAAAGAAGGCCATGTTCAGGTTGAAGTAGCAGGCACAAATATAGATTTTCGAGGAAATGACAGTGTTGGCTTTGGAGATCGAGTAGATATTATTAGTGATAGTTCACCCGTTTCTTTAGCGTCGGTTTTTACTGCGGCGTCCCCAGATTTAAAAAGGGTTACAGTATCAATTGCTGAATAGCATTTGAGAAGACCGCGCGATCAAAAAGTTATTAGATTATAATTTTTTTTAAAGTCTCGACATAAAACTCAGGCTCCGCTGCTTTGACTTTATCTTCGATTGTCTCGGCGGTGTCTTCAGGCAAAACGGGAATTTCCTTTTGTGCGATGATCGCGCCGTTATCATAAACCTCGTCAACATAATGGATGGTTGGTCCGGTTACTGTATCACCGGACTCTTTCACGGCCTTGTGAACGTGTGATCCGTACATGCCCTTGCCACCATATTTCGGCAGCAGGGCAGGGTGAATATTGATGATTTTATTGGGATAGTCTCTAATTGTTTTTTGTCCGATCAACTTCATATAGCCCGACAAAATAACCATATCAATTTTATGATCTTGCAGTGACTTTAACACCTCTTCATCCTGTCCTGACGTGTGATGTGCGTGTAGACCTGCATCAGTAGCCCATTGTAAGACTTTCGCATCCTTATTGTTCGATAACATAAGAACTGGTTCGGCGCTTAATATGC
Organism: Pseudomonadota bacterium; assembly: GCA_039025725.1. Lineage (GTDB taxonomy): Bacteria > Pseudomonadota > Alphaproteobacteria > JBCCNR01 > JBCCNR01 > JBCCNR01. The sequence continues at coordinate 2,984 of JBCCNR010000214.1, forward strand.
CGTCCTGACAGGCCTGCACAATCGCCTTGGCGGAGGAGCCATTATAGGATGCCAGAAATGCGAGACGTGTCATTAAAACCAGCCTTTGGGGTTAGCAAGGCGGTAGCCCTTAATCGCACGTGATCCGCCCTTAAACAAACGATACAGGAAATAAATGATGATTGGCCCGGCGCCGATGATTGTGGCGTTGATTAAAACAGTTTGATTGTCGGATACAAACTGATCCATGCAGGGTTGCAAGGCATCTGATAAAACAGCCATGCTGGCTTCCGGATTGCTGCTTAAAATACCCATCATGCTATCACCACATGGCAGAAGCGCATCAGGATTATAATTCGGCAGCAGATAAATAGTTGCGGCCGTCATTGTGATAATTGAGAAAAGAGAAGTGATCCAGATCGTACGGATCAAAAAAATCATATGATTTTCCACGACACTATCTTTTTGTGTTTTACCCTTTACAACATACAATCCGATAAAGATGAGTAGGAAGAGAGCAAGCGCCGCGACTGCCATGCTGAGCATAGGGATGAATGTTAAAACTGTTACTGCGGCTAAAGCTCCGTATACAGTGTTTAAGG
>JBCCNR010000215.1:0-3559 GCA_039025725.1 Pseudomonadota bacterium
GCAGGACCAAGCCACAGAGAAAAGCACGACAAAAAGTGAGAAACTCATTAAGATATTGCGCTTACTGACGCGCCTGAAGAAAAAAGGTAAAAAATCTTATAGTGATCTGGTTGATATTATTGTTCCGGAAAAGGCAGAAGCCGCTGAAAATACGCGCACAATTGCCATTGCATATCGTAGCAAAATGGATTGTCTTGAGCTTATTACGCGTGCACAAAATATTATAACTGAATATAGTGAAATGAAAGATTTTATCCTGGATGTTTTCGTGCCTTTTGCTGCCGGAGGGATGACGGCTCTTCCATCTAAAGACACTGAGCAAAAAATCCAAAAAGAAGCTGTGAATAGAATTAAATCTGAGATTGATCAGAATTTTAAAGATCTCACAGTCATGACGGCTTCACTTGTGCATAAACAGGGTACTGAATTGCATAAATCTGTGACATATAATGACCTAAGAGACCTTGTTACAGATTTAGAATGTCGTATAACGCAATATCGTCCATATTATCAGTCTTATGTGGTTGATAATTGTTATGCATCTGAGGATAATACAGTCCACACTTCTTAAATTTATATTGTAAAATCTATGGCTGAAGATAAATATAGTATCCCATCGGCAGACCCGCGCCAGCATGCAGCTGATTTACGTGATCTTGCACCGCTTAAAATGCAAGCTCCTATGGATATTTTTGCTGAATGGTTTGCTGAAGCAAAAGAACATGAAGTCTCTGATCCTAATGCTGTTTCAGTTGCAACAGTTGATAAAAATATGCTTCCAAATGTGCGGATACTGCTTATGAAGGGTTATGATGCACGTGGCTTTGTGATTTATACAAATTATAACAGTCAAAAAGGACAGGAACTCACAGCAAATCCCAAGGTCGGCTTATGTTTCCATTGGAAATCAATCTTAAAACAAGTCCGCATACGCGGAGAAGTCGAAAAATTATCAAATAAGGAAAGCACAAGCTATTTTCATAGCAGAGATCGTCTTTCACAAATTGGTGCATGGGTTTCAGATCAATCCAGAGAGCTGCACTCAAGAGAGAATATGTTAGAAAAATTAGAGGATATACAAAAAAAATTCGCTGATAATGACATTATCCCTAAGCCTGATTATTGGGGAGGCTATCTGATAAAACCATTGGAGATCGAATTTTGGCGCAATGGGTCTTATAGGTTACATGATAGGCTGGTTTTTACGCGCAATAATTTTGTAGATCAATGGGCTTCAAAGCTGCTATACCCATAATATCATGTTACTTATCAAGTTATTATATTGAGATTATGCCTGAACAAGAAGATTTCGCTGCCCAAACGGAATATAACAATAAACTTGTCAAAATTGCGGGCCGAGCATCAATATGTGTGGCAATATTCCTTGTTATTTTAAAATTTTATGCGCTCTGGGAAACGAATTCCATTGCGATCTTATCTGGACTGATGGATTCTCTGTTGGATTTCGTTGCTTCGGCGATCAATTTCTTCGCGATAAAATGGGCGATAACGCCTGCGGATGAAGATCATCGTTTTGGTCATGGTAAATCTGAAGCGTTGGCAGGATTGGCGCAATGTATTTTAATTGCAACATCAGCAATTTTGCTCATGGTTGAGAGTGTTTATCGCTTTTATACACCTGAGCCTATTACTCATTTTGATCTGGGTATTGGTGTAACTTGTTTTACAATTATAGTGACACTTTGTCTGATTATTTTTCAAAACTATGTCATTAGACGAACAAGCAATCTGGCTATTAAAGCAGATGCCATGCATTATAAGAATGACATTTTTCTAAATGCAGGAATACTCATTGCACTTATCGCAACTTACTATACCGATATATTGCATATTGATGCAATTATATCTTTTTGTGTTGCATGTATTATCATTTGGGGGATCAGAGATATTATGAAGCAATCTTTTGACCAGATCATGGATAAAGAATTTTCTGATGAAAAACGTGAAAAAATTTTCCGATTGGCTGTATCTCACGATGCTGTGAAAGATATACATGATCTTAGAACGCGCACATCAGGATCAGGGAGTTTTATTCAGTTCCATCTTGAATTGCCACCTGAAACGCGCTTATATGAGGCGCATAAAATTTCAGATGAAGTCGAAAAGCTTATTTTGCAAGGCTTTCCTGAAGCTGAAATCTTCATCCATCTGGACCCGGAAGGACATCCTAAGGAAAATCCTTTACCCTATACAATACATTGATCGTATCATTCAGTATCGACGGCTTTTCCTTTTGTAGCTTTTTTTGATGTACCATTATCTTCGTCAATAATTCCATCTAAAAGATCAATAGAAGAGTCTGTACTCTCTTTTGTTTGGTCTTTTCCGAGCATTTGCATGGCATATTCAGCCCCTACAATACCAGCTAACAGGAATGGAACCTGACTTAATAATGTTCTGTGTTGCGACTTTTTATGATCATTACGCATATTACGAATAATAGTTTTAATGATGAAATATGTACCAAGCCCACCTGCCGCATATTTCATGGAGGGTGGAATCGACCTTACCATGTTTTTATAATGTCTCATATTTTCAGGAGTGAGCTTGTTACTCATATGAGAGTGAATATTCTGTACCTGATCAATAATATTTGCTGAAAAACGATTTAAGGTATCAAAACTTGCTTCTGGCAAAGACTTTACAAAATAATTATTGCTTGATTTGAGAGAAACCTGACCACGACCAAAGAGGCTCCTTGAATTTTTCCAAAGAGTATCTGCAAAATCTGTTATCAAATTTGTGATAATCATATTTTATCTCGTTTAATCCTTATCCAACTGGTCATTGCGGTCCTGAACATAGAGCTTAAGTTTTTGTAGAAATGGTGGAATAAGAATGCCAGTGACGACACCTGCTGCAAGTGATTTTTTATAACGGCTAAAACTTTTCTCCTCTTTAATTTCATTATCGAGAAAAATACGTTTCCATAGCGGGGGGCGCATTGCTTTCTTTTTAACGACAGGAAATAAATGCAAACCAGCTAAGCTGGAAAACATAAGGGATGTACTGAAAAGACCAATTTGAGTAGCCTTTTTTGCATTTGGTGGCAGGTTGCTTTTATCAATCCTATCGAATAATTTAGACCTTATAGGATTAAGAAAAGCTTGAATACCACCAGATGTAAGGGAAGATTTCAGTATATTATTCATATCAGAAATATTTATCCTTCTTGAGGCATTGGACCATAGTGCTGAATATTTTGCACATGGGTATTCATCATATCAGTACATCTTTGTTGTTCTGCTCTACGTTCTTTATATCCTGCATATAAACCAGTGCTCAGCAGAATAGGTATGGTCACAGCCAGAAATGGCTTTGCGATGCTGCTTGTTAAGACCCATGGGGCCACAAATTTTGTTGCGTTAAGAGCAGTCTGGTATATTTTACCTTCTTGTGTGGTTGGATTTTCTTCTTTGTCGATGCCGAGAGATTTTTCAAAAGGGGATGTAATTCTGTCCAGGCAATTGCTGAAGAGACTTGAAAAGCCAAGATTAGCAGCAATATTTAACAACGGATTTTTTATTGGATTGGTGGC
>JBCCNR010000216.1:0-3555 GCA_039025725.1 Pseudomonadota bacterium
AAAGCGCATCACGAAGCTGGAGCGTGAGAAGCTGGTGTTACAGGAAAAACTGGATCATTCGGCCAAAAATCGCAGACCCTTCGAAGAAATGTTCGAACTCACCATGAAGTTTCTCTCAAACCCGCAGAAAGTCTGGGAGTTAGGCAAACTGGAACATAAGCGCACCGTGCTAAAACTGGCCTTCAAAGACCGTTTGGCATACTGCCGAAAATCAGGGTTTCGAACCCCTAATTTTTCCAACATATTCAGGGCGTTAGGAGATAAAAATATGCTGAAATCGCAAATGGCGGAGAGGGTGGGATTCGAACCCACGGTAGGCGCAAACCTACGTCGGTTTTCAAGACCGATGCTTTCGACCACTCAGCCACCTCTCCATGTTAAAAGAGAAAAGCATTTATGCACACAATAATATACTCAAAATACTCGCCTCAAATTGATCTGAGAGCATTATGTTTAAAATATTTTCAATGCAAATAAACCAAACAAAACACTCTATGTGCCCAAGCATTATGCTTTATAGCAACAAACCTGTAAGAGGTGCAAGCATTAATCACTATATAAAATTTTAAATAGAGTGGCATTGTCATGACTATCTAAAGAAACTCTGTTTAAAATGACTTGGGCAGCTTCTATAGTTATATCTTTATTTCCCACGCCAATGCATGCGGTATAGATCAAATCGGCGGTCATTGAGGTTTTGCACAGTACCTGAATGGCGACTTATGGCGAGTTGATCCATCTTCAGATCAGCAAAAATAATAGTTTCAGTATTCGCATCAGCGAGAGCTGCAATACCATCACGCGCAAAAGGAAAGTCACAGGGCGTATAAATCCCACTTGCAGCATAATGTACATCCATATTTTCTACATCCGGCAAATTTCCGACAATTCCAGCCGTGGCAATATAAACCTGGTTTTCAACTGCTCGTGCCTGACAACAATATCGTACACGGAGATAGCCCTGACGCTCATCAGTACAAAAAGGCACAAATATAATCTGCGCACCCTGATCCGTCAGATGTCGTGCCAACTCGGGAAACTCACTATCATAACACACTAACACACCAATGGATCCGCAATCTGTTGGAATTGCATTTAGTTTTTCTCCGCCTTTGATGCTCCACCAATAGCGCTCATTGGGGGTGGGATGAATTTTCGGCTGCACAAAAATCTCGCCACTACGCAGAAAAACATAAGCATGGTTTTCAATTCTATCATCTGCAACCTTTGTTGGATGCGAGCCACCAATAATATTAATATTATAAGAAATTGCAGCTTGCTGCATGAAATCAACAAACTGATCTGTATAGTCCGTAATGCGCAAGATAGACTCTTCCGGAGAGAGCTTTTTCTTTTCAGTAGATAATAAAGGTATCGTGATCAATTCAGGAAATAAGACAAAATCTGCACGATAATCAGCGGCAACATCAATGAAATATTCAATTTGTTCTGCAAGCTGCTGAAAGGAAGTCACTTTTCTCACTTGATATTGCACAGACGCCACGCGCACGGATGATTGCGTGCGTCCGCGTTGGCTGACCTTAGATATTGCTCCTGTTTCGTGAAATTGCGTTGGATTTTTCCAGAGCATATGGGTTGCATATCCCATCGAGTCCAGGTCGTCATCGAGATAATTTTTTAAAACACCTATAATCTCAAACCCATTGCGTCGCTGAAAATTAATGACAGGATCTTTGATTTTTTTATTGATCACAGCATCAATATAATCCTGAGGTGTTTGAAATTCTTTCGATCTTCTGCGGAAATTCGGCATACGTCCACCAAAGACAATACCGCGCAGGCTAGGGTCAACCCTCATTAAATTGATGTATTCTGTTTGAATAAAAATATTATAAGATCAAGTTTTGCGAGGGAAGGACATGCTGTAGCATATTCGAGCGAGTAAAACGCAGGGATTATAATATTTTTAACAAACCCTTTAGGGCATCGAAAATTTATATGCCTAAACGATAAAATGACTTGCGATTAGGGCGAGGCTAGTCGCTGCGTCTTTTTACCGCTTATTCATTATAAGTTTTCATGATGCAGAATTCATGAATTTAATGAGGGTTGACCCTGAGCTCTTTACAGAGGTGACAACGTGCATCATATAAACGCTGTCCAATTCTAAGACGCCTATAATGTTTAGAAACACAAACTTCCATACCATATAAAAAATCACCATTTGGGTTATGTCGGGAAGCATGGCCAAAACCAGTAATATCACTCCAATTATGCGGCGAAAGAGCAATATTCTCAGTTGTGATAAAAGTTGCACAATGACCAACAATCTCGTCATTATAAACCGCAACAAATTGCCCTTCTGGGAAAAAAGAGATCTGCCCCATAATCATAGCCTTACTAGAGGCAGCATTTTTTCCATAAACATCTTCACTTAAGGCAACAATAGCATCTACATCATCTTTTGTTGCATTGCGAATAGCTAATCTTATTTTATTATTTTGCATATTATAAGTTTCGTGTTTGTGATAAAAAATTCAGCAAGTCCAATCTATATTAAACTTGCTGAGAGATGTAAAATGAAACCAACTTAAGATGTTGGCTCATTGCGGAAGAGTGCTTAAAATATTTCTAAAATTCTTAAGTCTCTCCTCAAAGCTATCGATGGACTGGATATGTCCTTCTAAACGCTCTTGCAGATAAGCATGGTGCTCTGGGCATCCAAGCTTCTCTAGAAATTCACGCCCAATCTGTACAAAATCATGCGCCAGATACTGCATGATCTCATGAGCGGTCTTTTCAAACTGCACCAAAAGATCAGACATTCTCTCATTTGCGCTGATTTTGCTTAAGCCATTGACCATCTTCATCAAAGAAAGCTTGATCCGCCATGGTGATAAAATATCATCCTTATCATCATCGCTGAGCTTTACAAAAACAGGCGACATTCCGCAATCTAAAAGCGCATGCTGAAGCTCGTCATAACGAAAATAAACAGACGCTTTTTTCATAAGAAGATAACTTGCGGTATCTTCTTTCTGAGAAGATCTTGAAAGTGCTGAATAATCCACATGATCATTCAGATCAAATGTTACAACTGTTTCACTCATACGGTTTCGGCCTCACGGCTTTTGGTGCTGCTATTTGCGGCACTGTTGCGCTGTGAAATTTTCACCGATGCGATCGACAAACATTCGATCACCTTATGCATGAAATACACAAGGGCTGTTTCAGAATCTGCCTCAAGCGGATTGAAACGATTACCTGTTCTGGTGACAGACACCAATTCAGGCAAAGGAATATAATCTTCGCACATCCCAAGATCAGTTATCAAAATAGAGAGAACCGATGACAAACGAGAAGAAATTTCAATCGTCTTCTCTGATCCTAGCTTGGGCTGGATCTTGCGAAAATATGCAACCAGATTTCCCCATTTGAGGAGCTGGTTAACCATGTCAGAACTTTTTCCGGTGGTAGAAACTTTTTCAAGACTATCAAGAGCTTTGTTAAAATTCTCCAATACGCTTACCATAAACACACCTAAAATGTAAAAAATTAAAATAAAAAGACAAAAATATTACAAAATAAAAGTAC
>JBCCNR010000217.1:0-3545 GCA_039025725.1 Pseudomonadota bacterium
ACATATTTGCGCATCTGTGACAGCCGGAAATTTCTTGAGAATAAAATGTATCGCATCCGGCTTATCCTGACGTTTCGAGATAGGCGTATATTTCTTTCCAGACTTCTTTGATTTTTTAAGCTGTGAAGGGAGCTCTTTAATTTTTAAAGCGGCCTTACTATCTTTTTCGCATCTTTCAATTTCTTCACGCGTGAGTTGCCCACTGACAATAGGGCTTAATCCCTTGATTTTAACACCATAATCTTCATCAGCAAGGCTTTGTATTTCTAAAAGGTGAAGCGCACAAAAATCAGCAATCTGCTGAAATGTTAATGCAGTATTTTCAATGAGCCAAACTGCTGTTGCTTTTGGCATTAATGGTTGCGCACTCATTATATCCTCTTAATTCAAAATATAAAATAGCTTCTAGAGTAAAACCTAAAATTATTCAAGTTAATAAAAAAAGCCCCAATCCCATCGCTTCTGCTATAAATCACTTCCCATCGCTATCAGTATTATTTTCTAAAGATGATCCACTGAATGATTGATCATCTGTAAACTCATTCACCTGACGCAAAAGTTGCTCTTTCTTTATTTCGCTATCATTATTATTGCTGGCCATCATCTTATATTGATCCAGACCAAATTCATATTTTTTGGCAATACGTTGTTTATCTTTAGGTTCAGGATCAAATTGCAGCGCATGATACCACCCAAAATAAGCCTCGCGGTAACGTCCAACCTTCCAGAAAGCATCTGCCATATGCTCATTAATAACAGGGTCACCCGGCGTTAGCTCTAAAGCACGCGATAAAATTGCCACAGCTTTCTTATATTGACCTATATTATAATAAGCCCATCCAAGAGAATCGACAATATAACCATTTTCAGGCGCACGCTTAACGGCCCTCTCTAACAATTCCAGGGCCTGAGGAAGATTTTGTCCACGATCTATCCATGAATATGCCAAATAATTTACAACCTCAGCATTGTTTGGCACATATTTCATTGCTTCTAAAAGATCAGCCTCTGCTTTTTCCCACATACCTGAGCGCTCATAGGCTATGCCGCGCATATAATAAATACGCCATGAAAGCTTTTGCTTATCTTCAGTTACACGCTCCAGCGCAAGATTATACTGGCTGATGGCCTCCTGATATTTCTTATCAGTTCTCAAAAGATCTCCCAAAGCATGGTGAAAACCAGGAAATTCAGGATCTTTTGTAATTGCATCTTTCAAAATTGCATAAGCTTCTTCGGAACGCTTCGCCGCATTTAAAGCATAGACTGCATTTAATGTGGCGTCTCGGCCTATCGCCTGATCACTATTTTGCGCAAGCTTTTTATAAAAATCAGCCGATTTATCAAAAACTTTGATTGTTGCATATATTTCCGCAATGGTTGCGATATTATGCAATGATTTAGGACGCAAGAAGTCTGACATGAAAAAAAAGGCTAAAGATGTTTCATAATCATGCTCTCGGCCATAAATGACGCCAATATTATGAATTGCCTCTGCAAGAACTGCTTTATAAGTCTGCGCCGGAGAAAATTTTAATATTTTACTCTTTTGCCACTCAGATAAGGTCGATTTCACCATATGATCAGGATATTTCTTCCCAGCCTTTTCAATGATGATATTCGCTTTTTGCATATCTCCTTTTTGCAGCGCAACCCATGCCCGCGTAAGCGCGATACGAGCAGTCATAGGATCACGATATTGCTGCGCTTTTGCCAAAAGTAATTCGGCCATATCATAGTTTTTATGAATAATTTCTATCAAAGCCGCATGATATAGTCGCAAAAACTCAAAAAGATCATATCCTTTCAAAGAAGCTAGATATTTATTTGCCTCTTTGAAATTGTTAGACATATAATAAAGGGTGCTTCCCACAAGGGCTTTGACAGGAGCATTAAAGATATCATCGCCATATTTTTCTAATATTTCAGCAGCTTCTTCCGTTTTATCCTGCGCTAAAAAATCAATCACTGCCACAAGCGCAATAATCGGCGTTACCTTTTCATTCTCTTTTTTAAGGATTTTTTGAGCAAATTTTGCTGCTGTCTCGAAATCCTGCTCCGCGAGCGAAAGTCTCACGCCCTGATCTTTGATAAAAAGATTATTTGACTCATCCAGCGCAAATGCACGCTGTGAGTGAGACGCGGCAGCATCAAAATCATAATGAAACCGTGCAATACGTGCCGATAAATAAGCCCCTGTGAGATTCGCAGCTTGTGGCGTGTAATTCTGGACATATGCTGGAATATCTTCAGATTTTGTGTCTTTCTTAGATAGATCAGCATCAATATTTGGCATCTCTTTTGGCTTATTTGGCGAGATAACCTTATGGGGTGCGGTGTTTTTTGAACTTTTCTCTTGTCGGCCTTCCTCCGTAGAGCAGGATATAAGCGATAAAGCCATTAAGCAGACAATAAGAAAAGATTTATAATTTTTATGCGACATTATAAAAAAACTTATAGTAATTATGAATCTGTCATGTATGTTAGCCCTTTTTTGTAGCGTCACAAAGGGAATTAGTATAATTTTCCTCAAAAAAATGATTTATGATTCAAAGTTGGTTCCGTTTTTGCAAGAAAGAGATATGTGTGTCTAGCCGTATGAATATGGACTAAACTTGCCCATAACCATGGTTCAGTGAAATAATATTTATAATATCTCGCCCAAAAGGGCAAAAATGGTGTAATTGAAGTTGTCGTGATGATGTTATATCATGCGATATGCTGTAAGGAGTTTAAGAATGTCCAATGTCCAATTTCAGGGTCCCGCCGGACGCATAGAGGGGCGCTATGTTAAATCAGATATACCAAATGCACCAATTGCTTTGATTTTGCATCCCCATCCTAAATTTGGCGGAACAATGAACAATAAAGTGGTGTATAACCTCTTTGACACTTTCCGAAAGCAGGGTTTTTCTGTGTTGCGGTTTAATTTCCGCGGCGTTGGCATGAGTGATGGCGAATATGATAATGGCATAGGCGAGCTATCAGATGCGGCTTCTGCAATGGATTGGCTGCAAAATATGAATAAAGATTCAAATGAATGCTGGGTGGCTGGTTTTTCTTTTGGGTCCTGGATTGGCATGCAGCTTCTTATGCGACGCCCAGAAATTCAGGGTTTTATCTCAGTTGCACCGCCTGCCAATATGTTTGATTTTAACTTTCTTGCCCCATGTCCATCTTCTGGGCTGATTGTTAGTGGGACAGATGATAAAATTGTGCCACATAATTACGTGGTTAAATTATATGAAAAGCTAAAAATCCAGAAGCGTATTACGGTAGAACACAATATTATCGAAGATGCAGGCCATTTTTTCGATGGTCATCTTGATATTTTATCTGAAGTTTGTGTCGATTATCTCAAAAGTCGCCGCGTTGGAGTAGGAAATAACTTCCTTGCGGAACTTGGAATTGAATAAAGACTCTTATACCAAAAACCATTTAGGGCTTTTGATAGTGCGCCCGACTGGGCGCCGCGCATCGTTGCGCGCCCCCTCGGAGGCCCAAGGGAGTGTTCGCGTAAGCCAACTGGCGTGAGAGAAAAAATC
>JBCCNR010000218.1:0-3504 GCA_039025725.1 Pseudomonadota bacterium
ACATCATCTCTGGCAACTGGAATGAGATCACTATGGTGCTCAAAATCGAACCCTTGTAAAGATAATAATCCCGTCTGCTTTGTGCCTAAAAAATCCCCTGCCCCACGCAACTCCAAATCTTTCTCAGCCAGAATAAACCCATCCTCAGTTGACCTGATGGTTGATAATCTCTCCTGCGCATATTTATTCAATGGCCCCTTATATAATAAGACACAAGATGCGTCTTTATCTCCGCGCCCCACCCTGCCACGCAATTGATGTAATTGTGATAGACCAAAACGCTCAGCTTCTTCGATGATGATAACTGTCGCCTCAGGGACATTGACTCCGACTTCAATCACAGTTGTTGCAACCAATATCGACAATTCTCCGGCCGCAAATTCTTTCACAATCTTATCTTTTTCAGCAGTCTTCATCTTGCCATGCACAAGACCAACCTGATCAGGATAAAGTGCTTTTAAACTTTCATATCGATCTTCGGCCGCAATCAGATCCATTTTCTCGGACTCTTCTACCAAAGGACATACCCAATATGCGCGCTCCCCCGCGTCAATCACGCGCTGCAATCCATTTGCTACCGCAGATAATTTCTCGTTTGGCATAACTTTGGTTTGGATAGGCTTTCGACCAGGTGGCTTCTCTCGGATGATAGAAAGATCCGTATCTCCGTAATGAGTCATCGCCAATGTGCGCGGGATAGGCGTTGCTGTCATCACCAAAATATGTGCGTATGGCTCTCCCTTATCAGCCAGCTTTCCGCGTTGCTCAACACCAAAACGATGTTGCTCATCAATAATCGCCAGACCAAGATTTTTAAATATTACACGATCTTGTATCAGAGCATGTGTGCCAATCAAAAGATCAATCTCTCCGGCAGCAAGCTGCGACAATGTTTCTCTGGCGGCTTTGGCTTTATCTTTTCCTGTCAATAAACCAATTCTAATGCCAGCATCCGCACAAATATCCTTTAAACTGGCATAATGCTGTTTTGCTAATATCTCTGTCGGCGCCATAATCGCAGCCTGAGCCCCATCTTCTATCACATAGCTGGCAGCCAAAAGCGCAACAAGTGTTTTCCCTGAGCCTACATCTCCCTGCACCAATCTTGTAAGCTGTGCCCCATCTTGCAGGTCAGTCTTAATATCTTCTAAGACTTTTTTCTGATCGCCCGTCAGATCAAAAGGAAGCGCTTTTAATATTTTTTCCGCAATATGGCTCTTGATAGAAAAAGCACGCTTTAGGCCTGACTTTTTCTCTAAACGCGTCATACCCAATCTTAATTGATGGGCTAATATACGATCATAAGCCAAACGCCGCCGATATATAGATTGCGGATCAACATCTTCGGATGCTTCCGGCAGATGAATGGCTTTTAGACTTTGCCCAAGCGAGAGCCAATTATTCTGTCGCAATATATCTGTCCTGATCCATTCCGGCGCAGAGGGGACTGATTTCACAAGCTCGGCCATAATTTTCCCAAGGGTGCGCTGCGTTATCCCCGCCGTCAAACCATAGAGAGGCTGTATGTTGGGCAAATCTCCATAGCGATCTTTCGTCACCACAAAATCCGGATGAACAATCTGCAAATAGCGATCAAATTGCTCAAGCTTCCCTGAGATAATACGCTCTGATCCCAAAGGATATGTTTTTCTGATATAATCCTCAGCGGCGCGGAAATACACGATATGCAATTCTAAAGGACCATCCTGCCCCTGCGCCATAACCACAATACGACTAGGAGCCCCCTTCCGCCAAGAGATATTATGTGATTTAATCGTACAAAAAACCGATATAATCTCATCAAGATGCGCATCAACGTCAATATCCTCAACGACATTCCGGGAGATCGCCGCATTGGGCAGATGATATAAAATATCTCTGTAAACAGGGCCGGTCAATTTGAGCAGAATCTGTCGCATTTTCTCTGTTGCAGAGTGTATCGACAAAGTAGGCTTCATGTAATAATCAATAATTTGATCTTGAATTTCCGATATTGACGCGCTAATTTTAGATATATTTTGTGTCATAAATGAAAGTGGCACAAATGGGTTGTTTTTGTGTCGCCTGCCCTTATAGAGTTTTTCAACTTTTAACATAGTTGCTCTCGTAAATCAGTAAACACAAATAATTTTTTTCTATAGTGAGGATCTGTATATGCCCCAAAACCAATTCAAAGATGATGATCAGGATTTTTTGGAAAAGCTCTCGCCGGAGAAAAAAAAGCTCTATTGGCGCTCTATTCGGCGCGGCATGAAAGAAGCAGACTTGATCTTTGGCTTGTTCGCGCGCTCTTATCTGGCAGATATGAATGATGAAGAGCTGCGTGCTTATTCTGATATTTTGCATTGTTTTGATCAGGATCTTTTAAATTGGATCACCGGTAAAGAAAATGTGCCAGATGATCTCAATACGCCCCTCTTTCATAAAATTAAAAGTTTTTCTCCCTTTCAATTTATTGTCTGATCTGGTAAAGAATCAGTTAACAACAGAAATATAGATTTAGACTCGTAATATTATACTGAAATTTACGAAAGTATATTCTGGTGTTAAAAATGGTTTGTTCAACTTATTAGGGAGATAATCTATGAAGAAACTGCTTACCACTTTATGTGCCGCTGCTATCCTACCAACTGTTGCTTGTGCAGAAGGATCAGCCATAACCAAACAAGATGTTCTTATGGCTCAAAAACAATGGGGCGAAGGCATTGTTGCAATCGGTCAAGCTTATCAAAGCAATGGTGACTATAAATCCAAAGCCGCTGAGCATATTCGTGAGCTTTATGCTTATGATCAAAGTGAAGTGCTTTTTAAACCAACTCTAGCTTCAAATGATCAATTTAGAGAAAGCTTTGATGCTGCGCTCTCTTACTTTGTGGGCGGTGCTGTCAGCGAAGATAAAGGATTTGCGATCAAACCTTGGTCAAATGTACGCTTCGGAGACCAGCAAATCATCACCAATGAAGACTCAGCTATTGCTATGGGGAATTACTTCTTTACACCTGTTGGAAGCAATGAAGAAACCAAGGTTGAGTATACATTTGGTTATATGAAAGATCAGGATGGCAATCTGCGCATCAATGTGCATCATTCTTCTTTGCCATTTGACCCATCATAATTTTTAAATTTTGGACGCCCTATAGATAGATCAGGGCGTCCTTTTATGTGCATGTCAAAAAAAGAACCATCATGCAGATAGAATTAGAAAAAATAGAGCCTCTTAATCGACGTGATATAAAAGACTCCAGCCTAGAGGGTCTTACAGCTTCCGCTAAAGATATTATTCGCTCATCTTTGTCTCCTGCGACTTTGAAAGCCTATAAGGCAGCTTGGAAAATATTTTCAAAATTTTGCACAGATCATAATCGCACCGCATTGGGGTGTGATGTTCAGACGCTTATTCTTTTCCTAACAGATCAAATAGAACGAGGTAAAGCGCCGCAAACCCTGCAAAAACATATTGCCGCGATCAAATATGTTCATGATCTGCAAGGATATCATGTTGAT
>JBCCNR010000219.1:0-3477 GCA_039025725.1 Pseudomonadota bacterium
TATAAATATACAACAATAACAATATAAAATAAACTTATTATTTAAAAATTTTTTATAAATAAGTAAAAAACTTTAATTACAATATGTTTTGCAAGGATGTTGACTGGTCTCTAAAAGGTGTTTTTAATGTTTTATTAACGCTTTTAAGGCATAGTCATTATAATATTTAAGGTCTCTCAGATCAGTCCAAAAGAGGTTTCCATGAACGCCAATACCATCCTCATTGTTGAAGATAACCAACTGAATAAAAAGCTTTTTGAGGATATTCTCAAGGTTGATGGCTATAAGACTGTGGCGACAGAAAATGCTTTTGAGGCACAAGAGCTCGCGATACAACATAAAGTCTCGCTGGTTTTGATGGATATTCAACTGCCAGAAATTTCCGGCTTAGATGTTATTGCAATGTTTAAACGCAACAAACAGCTTGAAAATATCCCTATTATTGCCGTGACAGCCTTTGCGATGAAGGGTGACGAAGAGCATATTCTATCACAAGGTGCATCTGCCTATCTTTCGAAGCCAATTACTGTTTCTCAGCTGCTTGCGGAGGTCAGACGCTTCCTGCCAAAAGATGAAGATGTATTCGGAGAAAGAAACGGGACCAATTCATGACTGCCAGAATATTAGTTGTTGATGATATTCTACCAAATATCAAACTTTTAGAAGCAAAGCTCACTTCTGAATATTATGAAGTTGTGTGTGCTTCAAGTGGGTTTGAGGCCCTACAGCTTGCGGAGACTCAAAATCCTGATCTGATTTTATTGGATATTATGATGCCAGGTATGGATGGTTTTGAGGCCTGCACCAAGCTAAAAGCTAACCCAAAAACCGAGCATATTCCCGTAGTTATGGTCACTGCCCTCGATCAGCCTGAAGATAAGGTAAAGGGTCTGTCTTGTGGTGCAGATGATTTCCTGACAAAGCCCGTTGAAGATCTTCCGCTTATGGCACGCGTTCGCAGCTTAACGCGCCTCAAGATGATGAATGATGAATTGAGGATGCGGCAAAATACCGAAACACGTTTTGGTATCGCTCCACAAAAAGAAGATGCCTTTAAAGATGCGAATGTCCTTATTGTGGATAGCAATCTGATGGTCGCTGAAAAAATGCTGGAGAGACTTCCGGAAGGCTGCCATGGCGATATTGAAACAAATCCTGACAATGTCACAACGCGGTTGCACCAGAAAGAATATGCTCTCTGTGTCGTGAGTTTGAATTTAAATGGTTATGATGGCTTACGTGTATGCTCTGCTATTCGTTCGTCAGAAGTCTTTCGCCGAGTTTGCTTGATTGCAGCGGGGGAAGATACAGAAAATCTGAAACTCGTCAAAGCGCTTGATCTTGGAGTCAATGATTTTATCAAACGCCCAATAGATTATAATGAGTTTCTTGCACGGGTGAAAAGTCAAATCAAACGCTATCATTATTCCGAAAGATTACGGAAGCATGTCGAAAATTCGGTGGAATATGCTGTTGTTGATCCTATGACCGGATTGCATAATCGCCGTTATCTGAATATGCATCTTGATGGGCTCTGTCAAAAAGCCTATGAGGTCGGCAAGCCCCTCTCTGTTGCGATGCTTGATATAGATCACTTCAAATCAGTCAATGACACTTATGGTCACGATGTCGGCGATCAGGTGCTGGTACAATTTGCTGATCGGATTAAGAACCACATTCGGAATTTCGATATGGGCGTGCGTTATGGCGGCGAAGAATTTACACTTCTTATGCCCGAAACAGATCTTGCACAGGCTTCCGTCGTCGCTGAGCGTATTCGAGATGCAGTCGCAAGCAAGCCTTTTCAAGTCTCCACGGCAAAGGGTCTTTTGGATATTTCCTGCTCAATTGGGGTCGCAAGATTATCTGTTGATGGTGAAAATCCGGATCAGCTTTTAAAGCGCGCAGATGCCGCACTTTATCGTGCAAAACATACAGGGCGCAATCGCGTTGTTATGCATAAAGGGAAACCACAAGCGCAAGGCAATAGTGGCTCTCAGGTTGCATAAGCGGTGTTAACCTCTTTTTAACCCTATTTAACACATAATATATCAGAAGCGGATTTATAATCCGCATGAAGAATCAGCAGAATGCTGGAGATATAAAAGTGTTAAAAAATTTACCTATTTTCGATATGTCCTCCGCGCGGATGCAGCACGCAACCAAGAGACATAGTTTGATCGCTGGTAATATCGCACATGCAGATACACCGGGATATATTGGCAAAGATTTACAAAAATTCTCAGTTGACGAGATGCCAATGGGTATGCGCGCCACACGCACGCAGCATTTGAATTTTGAAAATAGCCTTGATCCCTATAACGGCCTGAAAGACCCCATGAAACAAGCCGCTTTTGACCAAAGCTTAAACAGAAATAAAGTCTCCGTTGAAGAAGAAATAGCGAAAGCCGCCGAAGCTCAGGCCAGTTTTAAGCTTTCAAGTGGGATATGGTCCAAATCTATGTCTCTGTTTATGTCTGTTATCGATTCCAGAAGGTAAAGGAGTAAACTATGTCTGATCATCACCTTTCTACCATGGCCGTTGCAAGCAGCGCAATGCGTGCCCAAAGTTTACGTGTCAGGCTTGCATCTGAAAATCTGGCAAATGCAAATAGCCCTGAATATCAACGCCGCACAGTTGTTTTCGAAGTCACCAATCCGAATGATGATATGCGCGATGTTGATTTTGTTGGTATTCGTAAGGTTGGACGCGATAGATCTGAATTTTCAATGAAATATGATCCTTCAAATCCATTGGCCAATCAAGAGGGATATGTTGTCGGCTCTAATGTAAATAGTCTTGTTGAAATGACAAACGCACGTGAGGCAAACAGATCCTATGAGGCTTCGCTGAATATGTTTGATCAGGCCCGTATGATGCAAAATAACCTCATAGATCTTTTAAGACGATAAGGATAGAAGATGGATATTAAAACAGCAATGGCTCTCCGGAATTATGGAATTAATCCGCAATCCGGAACCATAACCGAAAAAAAACAGAATAGTGCAGGCTTTGATAAGAACTTTCAATTAGAAGGCCTTTCGCTTGATAAGACAGATAAAGCCGGTCAAAAGCAGGATTTTTCAGCGGTCATGAAAAATATTGCAGCCGAATCTATCGGAACTTTAAAACAAGCTGAGCAAACGGCAATTGATGGCTTGAACAATAAAACAGATGTACAGAGCGTCGTTGAAGCCATGGCTCAGGCAGAAATGACTGTCAAATCCGCAACAGCCATTCGCGATAAAGTCGTTGAAGCTTATCAGGAAATTCTACGCATGCCTATGTAAGGCTTTGTCTATCACAGACATAAAAAACGGCAATTGATCGGAACGATGGGAGATATAGGATATTTCATCGGTTGGAAGCTCGAGAATACAAACACCGTCATGTTATGACTTTCTTTTATTTTGCATTCTACAGTTGAATAATTTTGTGAAAATTATAATAAAAATTCATAATTAAAAAAATATTAA
>JBCCNR010000220.1:0-3445 GCA_039025725.1 Pseudomonadota bacterium
AAGATATTCCACCTTATTATGAGCATATGCGGAACTCATAAGATTTTGAATATCTTGCGGAGAGGCATCTCCGGGTGCAGCATATTCTATATAATTAAGCTTATGTTCCCCTTCAAAGAGCGCATTTAATTCTCGCTTAAAGACTTCTGTGTGCGAAATTTCTGCACCACCGTCAATTTCTGTCTGAAGAAGCGCAATATTGACTGTACGCGCATAACCAACCGAGGCCATCATCGGAACAAAAATACAAATTGCCCAGAATATTATTTTCTTCAAAATGCCTCGTCTTAGAGTATTATAATCCGTAATGTCAGGAGTCCTGACATAAAGTATATAAATTGTAAAGAGAGGATTGGCTTCCATATTAACCTATTGTTAATCTGATCGTGACTATAAATAAAAAAATAGGAGAACCTGTAACATGAAAACATTTCCAATAATGATAGCTCTGATGCTATGCGCGACACAATTTTTATTATCACATTCGGCGCAAGCTGAAGAGAGTAAGTCGAGAGCTTTTCGTTCAGACAGTCTATTTGATTTTACAGATGAAAAACGTTGGATATTCAGAGCCCGCGCATTAATGGTCGATCCCGATGAGAGTGCTAATATTGACACAATAGGTGGCAGTGTTGATATTGACGAACAATATGTTCCGGAGATAGACTTTACATATTTTTTCACCAAGAATGTCGCCGCAGAGCTGATTTTGGCAACAACCCCGCATGATGTGACTGCGATTAACACGGCTTCAGGTCAAATTGATCTTGGTGATGTATGGTTGCTTCCACCAACACTGACGTTACAATATCATTTCTTTCCAGATAATACTTTTAGGCCATATGTTGGAGCCGGTATCAATTATACATTTTTCTATAATGGAGACCCGGATGGGGTAAATGATATTGATTATGATGATAGTATTGGCTATGCCTTACAAGCGGGCTTTGATTATGGCTTAAATGAAAATTGGGCGATCAATTTTGATGTGAAAAAAGTTATGATTAATAGTGATGTCACCATTAATTCGGGCGGAACAATTATCAATGCAGATGTTGATATTGACCCATGGATTTTTGGCCTTGGTGTCGCCTATCGTTTTTAAAAGTGAAACTATGCGCATTGTCGATGCCATCCCCTATAATGGTGAGCCTGTCTGTGATGTCAGGCTTGCATATTTGAAGGATGTCATCGATCATTTTTACATTTTTGAATCCTCAGTTGCGCAAAATGGGATTAAGAAAAAATTATATGGCACTGAGCTCTTAAGCAGACATCCCGATCTTGCAGATAAGATCATCTATGTTCATGCTGATGATTTTATCGACTTTGAAGCTTATGATCAAAGCCTTATTGATTACATCAAATCAGAAAAAACACCGCAAACAAACGAAATTTTCAGACAATCTGCCTTGGCGCGCGAAAATAAATTACGCTGCTTTATGCATGATTATTTGAAGGATCATCTCAATAAAGATGATCTTTTATTTTTTACGGATGCTGACGAAATCCCTACACATGACGCGGTAGAATATGTCCGCAAACATGCCTATGATCTTCCATATCCGCTTTATATTTTAGGGGATTGTATTCAATCTTCTGTGCGATCACATGCCTCACATCAAAAAATGTTTTGGTATGAGAGCTTTTTTATCCCTGCTGATCAGCTTTCCTCTTGTGAGCCTCTCTCACATATTCGTTTCAGACATCATTTTAATGCAAATATGGGACAAGGCAAAATCAGCAAAAATTTTATACCAATGGAAGAAAATCTTTTACTCGCTACACGCGATGGTATCGGCCTTAAAGTATATAATCATGTGATTTCACGATATAAAAGAATTGAAGATGAGCTGACTTATGTCCCATTGATGTTTCACCTGAGAGACTTTATGACGCTTACTGGCAAATATAAGAAAAATTTGCACTCCTCTTTTTACATAAAAGCTGATTTTGATGTGGATAGTTTTGCAAATTATCTTTTTGCTGATTTTGAAAACTTCAAAAGAAATGCAATTCTAATGTTTTATCAGAATAAAATGGATAGGCTATATGACTATCCGCATTTCAAAAAAATAATGCCAGAAAGTCTTTATCAGTTCGGCTATGACCTCGCTGAAAAAAACACAAGCATTCCAGATGATGATATATTCATGCAAGATTATAAAGACCTATATCTTCCATTCCAGAAAGAACTTTACGATATTTTATCTAAAGAGCAAGACCTTTCCGAAGATATATTAAAGCTGATGCAAGACAGACCGCCTTTATCAGATTAATACCAAAAGCCCCAAATAATTTATGATGAAGTGCTTTTGGTAGAGCGCCCGACTGGGCGCCGCGCATCGTTGCGCGTCCCCCTCGGAGCCGTTAGCGTAAGCTAACTGGCGTGAGAGAAAAAATCACTTTAAATCACACTTTTTAGAGCTTTAAAGGAAGATTGAAAATCTTGAAAATGCTGCCTTACTGCTTGTTCTTCGTGATCTTCTGATGAGTCATGGATATTTTGTATTGCTTTTTCAACAGGATTTAGAACAGTTTCCGGAGCCGCTTTCTCAGAGATCAGTTTATCTATAGCATTTTCTAATGTATAACTTACACGATGTATATCTTCTAAATGTGCAGCATCTAAATTATCTTTTTGCAATATTGCAGAGATTATCTCGCTATTTTTATCGAGCGCTTTCAAAGCGTCTTCCTGAGAATTTACTGCATCTGCCTCATAATGATTAATCGTCTCTGAGCTATGCGCAAGAGAAACAAATACAAACATAAGAAGCGCTGCACATAAAAATAATTTCCGCATATAAATTCCTTCGCCTGAGTAATAGCATCTGAATTTATACCTCAAAGAAGAAATCGATACAAGTCATCAAAAATATGAAAAAATTAGAACTTGTAATTGATGCCAAGATTAAGAATATCATAATCGACTTCGCCCGGGCCGAACTGCAGATATTCCAGACTTAAGGCCATACAATGATTTAAGTCATAGCTGGTACCAATACCATATGCCAGACCCGTATCAGTATCTGTCTGACTGCCACCAAATGTGCTATAAGTCATTTCAATATGAGCAATACCAAGCAGGCCGTAAAGACGAAACCCATTTAAAGAAGGAGTTTGCACCTTTCCAAGCGCCGCGGCATAATAATTTAACTCTGCATTTTGCGTTGATCCTAAAACCGTGAAATCATCATCCAGAAGACCGAGACCACCGCGTATCTCAGCGCCAAAATATTCACCAATATCAGCGCCAACGCGCAATCCAAGCGCACTTACGCGATAATCTCCTCCTGAGACTTCGCCGGCAACACGGGAAATATCCCCTCCGATGTAAGGTCTTGGCTGCAATGATTTTTTGCGATAATGCGTTTGTTTTTGATGCGAATGATACTGGCTTTGTGCCTGATATTGATAATTTTCATTATAATTATAATTCTGT
>JBCCNR010000221.1:0-3433 GCA_039025725.1 Pseudomonadota bacterium
AAAAATCTATCAGCTTCTAAAGGAGAAAAATATTATTGATCTCAGAAATATTTATAATGCTGAGACACTATCAGAACAAGGGTTTCACTATGTGTGTGTAGGGGGATAATACCGAGCGCCTTTATTCATTTTCAATATTGTATCTATCATAATTATTTTACATCAAGCAATTTAACGCGATTTTTTCTCTCACGCCAGTTGGCTTACGCCAACGGCTCCGAGGAGGCGCGCAACGATGCGCGGCGCCCAGTCGGGCGCTTTACCAAAAGCCCTTAATAAAATTATTCAGGGCTTTTGGTATAATTATCTTTCTGATCTTGAATAATTTTATAAAGTTCTTTTTTTGAAATATCCGTTCTTTCGCTCAAAGCCTGTGCGATATCTTTAACCGACATCAGCTTTTTAAAGCTATCATCGATAAAGGCTTGCATATCTTGCTCAGACATATGCTTTTCAGTCTCTTTGATGTAAACACATATGACTGTTTCTCCCTTTAAACTCCGCATTTTAAGATGTTCTAAAATCTTAGATGGGGTTCCCTTGATAAATTCTTCGAATTTCTTGGTGAGCTCCCTGCCAATGACGATCTCTGAAGTCGGAAAATGATCTTGGAGATATTCACATAAATCACCTATGCGCTCTGCTCTTTCATAAAAAATATGACACAGACCAGTATGTAAATTCTTCTTAAGAAAATCATATTTGGCTTTTGTTTTTTTGGGCGGAAACCCCAAAAATATAAAGCGATCCGATGGCAAACCAGAGACCGAAATCGCAGCAATCGCCGCGCATACTCCGGGGATAGGGATAATAGGTAAATCTTGCTCTCTTAGCGCAGAGAGAATCCGATATCCCGGATCAGATATAAGCGGTGTGCCAGCATCAGATAATAGAGCAACGGCTTTTCCAGCTTGAATATCATCTTTTATGAGAGCTATATTTTTATCCTCATAATGATCATCGCAGCGCACCATCTCTGGCGGAGCAATATTATATAAACTAAGCAACTTCCGCGTAGAGCGTGTATCTTCGCAATAAATCTTTGAAACCTGCTTTAGGCAGTTGAGAGCCCTCAAGGTGATATCTTCAAGATTGCCAATCGGGACACTCACGACATAGAGACCCGGAGATAAATCTGATGAATTTTTTAACATATAAATTGCGCCATACTGTAAAATCAGCTAACAGAGCAATATTATACATGTTTTTATGCGCTGTGAAGCAATCATGCTGATAAAGAATGGGGGATAAATGCTGAAACGAGCATTATGCAATAGAGTTTTCATCGTATTTTTTTCTATTATTCTTGTGGCCTGTGGCGCGGACAATAATCGCCGAGCGCCTAATGTCTTTACCGAAAAGCCTGCCCTGACGCCACAAAAGCAAGTTCCTATATCAAAAATTAAACCGATTAAAAAGTCTTATAATGTGGCTTTGGTTTTACCAACAAAATATAATGACCCTAATAATCGGGTCAGGACCAATGCGATTTTAAATGCTGCACGCAATATGGTCAATGCCGCGGATATGGCAAGGCGAGAGCTCAGAGAGCAAAAACTAAAATTCGCAGTCTATGAAACAGATGGTACAGCAGAAACGCTCGTTCCGGCCATTAAGCAAGCCATTACAAATAATGTTGATATTATTCTTGGCCCCCTGAGAAGTGAGGCCGTTCAAATCGCCAAAGGCATGACTGAACAAGCTGGCATCCCGATGATTGCTTTTTCTTCTGACAGTATGGCGGTGAATAATGCAAAGATGACATTCTTACTGAGCTACCTTATTGAGCAAAATATCAGTGAGATTGTTGCTTATGCGGCCTCCGAAGGGCATATGCGTTTTGGATTTTATGGCGGTGACACACAATACACACGCAGAGCCAATAAGATATTCGCGGAAGAAGTCAAAGCCAATCGGGGATATATTACAAATTCAGTTATCGTCAATGCGAATGCACCAGATTATTTTATTAAAACCAAAGAATTTACTGAGCGCGCTACGTCTGACGGCGATGTCGGAGAAACATCCTACTCGGCTTTCTTACTGACAGATAATGCAAGATCACTCATGCAGATTATACCGCGCCTTGATAAATTGGGAATGAGCTTTGACAAACAGCTGGTGATGGGAACGAGCATCTGGCAAGATGAAAATATTCTAATGATCAAAGAGCTCAATAGAGCAGTCTTTGCAGCTCCGGATTTTAACCGTGTTAAAATTTTCGAAGAGCGCTATATGGCCAAATATGGTGGCAAGCCACTTCCAATTGCCAGCCTTGCCTATGATGCCGTTGCAATGATTGTTGCACTTGTGCGCAATCACAAAACTGATCCTTTCAACATAAGATATATCACAACACCCAATGGCTTTAATGGCGTAGGTGGTATCTTTAGATTTAGGAAAAATGGCCTCTCAGAGCGCGGATTGGCAATTGTACAAATTAATGATGGTGCTTTTGAAATCATAGAGCCAGCGCCAAAAAGCTTTTATAAATAAATTTTGGATTTTGATCATGCCTATTCCTGCCTATGATGAGACAAATGTTTTTGCGAAAATCCTACGGGGCGATATTCCCTGTGATAAAGTCTGTGAGAATGATCATGCGCTGGCTTTTAGAGATATATCTCCGCAGGCAAAGGTTCATATTCTGGTAATCCCAAAGAAAAATTATGTCTCAGCTGAAGATTTTTACCTCAATGCCTCGCCTGAGGAGGTTAAAGGCTTTTTTGCATGCCTGAATGAAGTCACATGTGCTGAAAACATCTCCCAGCAAGAGGGCGGGCAAGGATTTCGCTTAATCACCAATATCGGACCAGATGGCGGTCAGGAAGTTCCACATTTCCATATTCATATTTTAGCTGGCGGAAGATTTGGCAAGCTTGTTTAGAAGCTATCCAACGGGGTTAACAAAGATGATTTTTGAGGGATTTTTAGCTGAAGACAAACTAAAAAATCTGTGCATAGTGGTGCTACGGACATATTTTTTTAGTGAAGTTTTTAGGGATAATCCTCATTAAATTCTATGCGACGCAGCTTAGGCATGAAATTTGCTTATATGATATATAAGTAAATTTCATGCTTTTAATCATATGGAAATAGAGTCTGACACTCCAAAATCCCCAAAATCACTACCCTCTTCTAAAGGGCAAAAAAAGGTTTTTATCAAAGGCTCTCAGAATAGAGGGGATAAAATTGTTGATGAAAACGCTCTAAAACAGCGCAGAGTTGATGAAATTATGGAGGCGATTAATAAGATAATAGTGCCTGACAATGAAGGGGCTCTTGAGAAAGATATAAGCGAAGTATTATCAGAATGTAGCTTAGAAGACTTAAAAAAATTTAATATAATTTTACCAGATTTATCAATTTGTGATGCAAGAGACTTGATACAAAAGAGACCCATGTTTGATAATATATTAGATAATGATAATAT
>JBCCNR010000222.1:0-3367 GCA_039025725.1 Pseudomonadota bacterium
ATATCTGGCCAAGCCCATGCCGCCACAAGATATTGCATCCCCCTCTACGCCAGAATTTGGGACGGCATTTTCTCCTTTTGCTTAAAATCTAGCATGACTCAAGAGGCTTATAATCAAACCTCGTCTAAATAGCGTTAATCAGAGTTATGCTAGATTTTAAGCAAAAGGAGAAAATGCCGTCCCAAATTCTGGCGTAGAGGGGGATGCAATATCTTGTGGCGGCATGGGCTTGGCCAGATATGCTGAGCGGCCTGCTATAACTGCATTTTTAAAAGCTTCCGCCATCAGCGCTGGATTGCCAGCCTTCGCGACAGCAGTATTCAGCAATATCGCATCATATCCCATTTCCATGGCTGCGACAGCATGCGAAGGCGCCCCAATACCCGCATCAATTATGAGTGAAATATCAGGAAATTGCGCCCTTAATTCTTTCAGAGCATATGGATTATTCAAGCCCTTTCCTGTCCCTATAGGCGCAGCCCATGGCATCAGAACCTTACAGCCTGCCTTAACAAGCCTTTCACAGATCAAAATATCATCCGTAATATACGGAAAAACCTGAAAACCATCACGGCATAGTATCTCGGCAGCCTCAATGGTTTTTATAGGATCTGGCTGCAATGTCCCATTATGACCGATAACTTCTAATTTAATAAAGGATGTTTTAAATAATTCACGCGCCATATAGGCTGTATTAACAGCTTCGCTGACTGTGTGGCATCCGGCTGTATTGGGCAAGAGATCAACATCTATTTTATTGAGAATCTCTCGAAAAGCTCGCCCATCCCCACCGGCAGAATTCTCCCGACGCAAAGAAACAGTAATAATTTCAGCACCACTCGCTTTAACTGATTCCGTCATAATAGAGGGCGAAGGATAGAGAGCCGTCCCAAGCAAAAAACGACTTTTATAATGTTTGTCATATAATGTGAGAATATCAGCTTTGGACTGCATAAATATTATCCACCTTGTAAAGGAACAAGGACTTCTATTTTATCACCATCCTCAAGGACAGTATTTTGACGCATCTCTCTTGGGACGAAGATACCATTCATTGCGGTTGTAATACTCTCTTCTTCAAAGCCTTTTTCAGCACATAGCCCCGCAAGCGTAGACTGAAAAGAGGTAATTTCTTCGCCATTCAAAATAATAATCATAATATCATCGATTTTATATAAAACTTGTTGAACATAACAATGCTTGATAAAAGATTTTTATGACAGATATCTTAGAAAAAATCAAAGCCTATAAACTTATAGAAGTTGAAAAAGCGCAAACAGAAACCCCTTTGACCGCT
This sequence comes from Pseudomonadota bacterium, assembly GCA_039025725.1. GTDB lineage: Bacteria > Pseudomonadota > Alphaproteobacteria > JBCCNR01 > JBCCNR01 > JBCCNR01. The sequence continues at coordinate 1,298 of JBCCNR010000222.1, forward strand.
CTTGAAAAGCAAATTGCCTCTAGGGCTATTATGGGGCGCCCGTTTGAGGCAGCATTACGAAAGAAAAAGTCCGAAGGACAATATGGTATCATCGCCGAGATCAAAAAAGCTTCGCCCTCTAAAGGCATCATCAGGGAAGATTTTTCTCCCCCTGCCCTTGCGCGGGCTTACGCTGAGGGCGGGGCCACTTGTTTATCTGTTTTAACCGATAAACCATCTTTTCAAGGAGATGATACATATTTAGAGGCTGCACGTAATATATGTGATCTGCCCTGTCTTCGGAAGGATTTTATGTTTACGCCCTATCAAATCATTCAATCTAAAGCCATTGGTGCGGATTGTATCCTACTGATTATGGCTTGTTTAGAAGATGCTCAGGCCAAAGAACTTGAGACCATCGCACAGGATTTACAAATGGATGTTTTGATTGAAATCCACGACACATCAGAATTAGACCGTGCTCTGAATAAACTTTCGTCAAAAATGATTGGGATTAATAATCGTAACCTGAAAAACTTTGTAACAGATTTATCAGTCTCAGAGGAATTATCGCGCCATATCCCTAATGACTATCTGATTATATGCGAAAGTGGCTTAAATGTAAAATCTGACTTAGATCGTATGGCGGATCATGGCATGACCAGCTTTCTCATAGGGGAGAGCCTTATGCGGCAAGAGGATGTGACTCAGGCTTTAAGGCAGTTATTATTTTAGTTATTTATGTGTTTAAGGGGAAGCTTCCAGAGACATCGCTATAGCTTTCTGAAGACGATCATCTTCAGAGTCACTATCCTCACCTGATGAGTTAGCCTCATCCAAACCGAAGTCGTTAATCTCCTGCTCAGGCATATATTGTCTTAAAATAATTTGCTTCAATGGGGCAATGAATTTTTTATGGTATGAACCTTTACTCTTAGTCCAATATTTGAGGATATTATTTCTAAAAAATATTTCAATTTTACTATCTATAGCATATTCTAATTCACTTTTTGCCAATTTTCCGCCATTCTTTATAATAAGTTCATCAATATTACTGGAGATAGCATAAATTCGAGCAGCTATAAATACATCATCATACATTTTTGCAATTTTAGTAGCAAGATAATGTTTCATTTCTTCATCAACAATTTTTTTAAGATCTTTTTGTGAGATATTTGTTTCACTCGGTGTTATTTGGTCATATCTTTCTTCTAGGTCGTCAATATCTGAAGATACATCTGAGGCTCTGTCGCCACCAGGCACAATATTTGGAAATACATCTGAGGCTCTTTCGTAACCACCTGAAGTTTGACTAGAAACACTCTCTTCTTCATCAGATAGGGGGTGCGCAACTTCATAATATAGTCCTAAAATAATTTTCTCCAATGAGGAAATGGGGAAATTGAGTTCATCACAGTTTAAATCATCACTTACTATGCCAGGTGAACTACCTGCACCTGAGGGTTTTGTGGGATCTTTCTTAAAATAAAAACGAATTTTTTCATTAACCAATTCTTGTAACTTATTTTCTCCCAATTTGCCTTGATTAATATCAATAGTACTATTAATGATACTAATGATATCATTAATTTGTCTTGCTATGCGACTAGTGCTTTGGTTTTTTAAAATTTCAGTTGTAGCGTAATCTTGCATTCTTTTTATAATTTTTTCAAGCTTTTCTTCTGCAATCTGTACTGGCTTAAATATTTTTCTTTTTTTAGTGTCGGGTAGTTTGAAATCTTCATGAACTTCTTGGCCATATTTGCCCTCATTTAATAATTGACCATCTTTCGGCTCCCTATCACCACCTTTCTCTTCAGGCACACCTACCTCTTCCACCCCTCTCTCTTCCACAGGCACTCCTACTTTTTTGACTTTTGGTTCACCTGATTGAGGAGTTTCAGACCGCAATGTGTTATACGCTCCTCTAAGGTCATTAGGATTTGGAGAGTGTTCTATTGAATCAATTGAAGGCCTTGGCTCTTCAGCCCCTAACTTGGGTCCATCAGATTCACTTACGCGAATTAATGACACACCTGTCTCATTTGAGCTTCCGGCTCTGTTTCCTGGTAAGTCAACTCTTGATCTCTC
>JBCCNR010000223.1:0-3342 GCA_039025725.1 Pseudomonadota bacterium
GAAACAAATTGCCGCTCTTGACCGTTGTTTTGACGATTGTGATGGTCAGCTTAATCGGACTGCCCCCGACCGCAGGGTTCATCGGCAAATGGAAGCTGTTTTTGGCCGGATTTTCGGCTTATGCCGATGAAGGCAACATCGTTTTGATGGCAACCATGATCACCATGCTGGTAACCACGGTGGTCTCGCTCTTTTATTATTTGCGCGCGCCTTCGCTGATGGTTTTTGCGAACCCGGTGATCAAAGCCCCCCTCCATCCCGATTGAGAAACGTCATATCTTCGAGGATTTTCCACACCCATCGGAAGTTGAGATTATTTACTACCAAGATTACGCACCACTTGATGAAGAGGACATTTGCAAAATCGGATATAAGGTCTTAAATGATCAATTGATTTTAAAGTGATTTTTTCACAAAATTCTCTTTGATCTGACGGAATTTCTTTTCAACCTCCTCTAGACGCTTTTGTAGCATGATATTATCAGGATCATCTTTGGCTTTTTGACGCAATGATTCCACCATCTGAGAGATCATATCAATATCTTCTTGAGTGAATTTTGCTTTTGATCCCGTCTTTTCAAGACCATATTTATCAATATTAATATTGAATTTTACGGCTGCATTCAGAATATTATCAATCGCGATAAATTTCCAGGGCTGATTTTCAGCTTGTTCTACAAGTATGTCCCATTCTTCATAGCCTTTTTCGGACTGACCATTCTGAAAATAATAAAGACCCTGATAAAATAAAGACTGAGGATATGTTGCATGATCGGTCGGAATATTTTTAAAAATATCCAAAGCTTCGGTTGGGATAATTTCATTATTATGCGATGTTAAAATCTTGGCATATGTAAAAGCAATATCATTATCTTTTTTATTCGACAATAAATAAGCTTTTTTGAGCTCAGAGAGTGCCTCTTTTATGCGCCCCACTTTAAAAAGAGTTGTTCCCAGAAAAAACCGTGCTTCAACATTATCATTTTCGTTTAATTTATCGCGTAAAGCGCTGATAAGGTCTTCAGGAGACTTTTGTGACAAAGCCTCCTTTTTTACCTGAACTTGGCGGTATGGTTGATCCGGATAATTCGGAGACCCTAAATAGAGATATACCCCAACAGCACAAACAGGAACACATAAAATTAAAATGATCTGGCGCCTTTGTTTCGTACTTGTGGAATTCACCAAACAAAAGCCTAAAAAAGCAATGACCAGCAAGCTTAAAACTGTGATAATCACATAAATCATTTGAGACACCTAAGCCAGTGATGATTTTGGCAAAATTTGTACCCATTTCGTAAGGGTCTGCTTAATAGTTATCATCATGAGGTAAGGTGTCTGGATCATTTTTTATGTTCTCATTTAAAGACACTATAGTTAAGCCACTACAAAATAGTCCTTATTTTGTAGTGAAAACGCTAAGCTATCGCTTGCGCCACAAAGCCACGCCAATGGCTTTGTGGATAGTGAATAGACTTTAAAAAAGTCTATTCACTATAAGTCAATTTAGATTAAATCTTCTGATCATATTCACCAACCTCTTCATAATCAGACAGGATGGCGTCGATTTCACGGAAGATATCTTTCATATCTTGCTCTGAGCGCGTGCTTTCCGTTACAACAACCAAATTCGGCTTATTTGATGAAGCACGCACCAGACCCCATGACCCATCTGATAAGGTAAAGCGAATACCATTTACATCTGTAATAGCCTCGATAGAACGCCCAGCAATGTCTGATTTGTCAGCATATAACGCCTTAATTTTTGCAACAACTTTGTCGATAATCTCATATTTAATTTCATCAGCGCAATATGGCGACATTGTCGGAGAAAGATAAGTAACAGGTAAGTCATTATACATGTCAGCAATAGATTTTTCAGGATTTTCATCAAGCAATTTACACATTAAGATTGCTGATAAAATACCATCATCATAGCCCCGCCCATATGGAGCGCCGATAAAATAATGCCCGGATTTTTCAAAACCAGCCGTTGCACTCAGTTCAGTCACACGACGCTTCATGTAACTATGTCCGGTTTTCCAATATTCAGTCGTCGCGCCAGCATTTTGCAGAACTTCATCACGTAAAAATAGACCAGTTGACTTAACATCAACGACAAATTTTGGATTTTCAACAGTTTTGACCATATTGCGTGCCAGCATCAGGCCGGCCTTATCAGCAAAAATCTCTCGCCCAGTATGATCAACAATACCGCAACGATCACCATCCCCATCAAATGCAAGACCAATATCTGCATTATTTTGTTTCACACACTCTGCCATATCATGCAACATGGTCATATCTTCAGGGTTTGGGTTGTAATTTGGGAAATTATAATCAAGCTCTGTATTAAGTGGGACAACCTCAACACCGAGATTTTCGAGAGCTTCAACAGCAAAAAGACCAGCCGTTCCATTTCCTGTTGCAACAACTGCTTTAATTTTCCTGCTACACGGAGAGAAATTCTCACGGAAATCACTCAAATAAGCTTCACGAATATTATCATAATAAATGTGACGTCCCCCATCGCGGCAGATTTGCTGTCCTCCCAGAACGATCTCCTTTAGTCGTGTCATATCCTCCGGACCATGGGTGAGGGGACGGTTAAAGCCAACTTTTACTCCTGTCCAGCCATTTTCATTGTGACTGGCAGTCACCATAGCAACAGATTTAATATCCAGGAAGAATTGTGCAAAATATGCAACAGGTGACAAACATAGCCCAATATCAACGACCTTAATTCCAGCAGAGACAAATCCCGCAATAAGGGCCTGTTTTACCGCAGCAGAATATGAACGATAATCATGTCCTATGACAATTTCAGGTTCTTTATTCTGTTCAAACATTTGCGTCCCCAGCGCAGCCCCTAAAGCCTGAATTCCTTTCAGGTTAATTTGCTCCGGGTAGATCCAGCGCACATCATATTCACGAAAACCCGTTGGTTTGACATATGTTGAATTTTCAAATTCTGGCGTATTAGGTGAGGCCTCAGTGACAGCAGGATCATATGTTTCACGCAGTTTGGCTTTTGCTTTAGAATTGAGAGATAGAATTTGTGCCGTCATAAAATAACCTTAATTAAATACTTAATTGATTAGGTCCTTATATAGATGTAATAAAGCTATTTCAATATTATTTCGAGACATCTAAGTAAGTAATGATGATATGGAATTATTGAAGATTTGAGAAGATTGCACGGCGTGCATAAGTGTAATAGAAGCGGAGAGGCTAGCGATAGAGCGTGTGGTTGACTTTGATCTTCGTATAAAACGAGCGAGCCAATGCCTGATATCCGAATTTGATTGTTCTATGGGGAAGGTGATATCTTTTCCATAGAAA
>JBCCNR010000224.1:0-3282 GCA_039025725.1 Pseudomonadota bacterium
AAAATCCAGATGATGAAAGGCAAACATTTCTCCGGTACGTCCGAATGCTGTGGCGACTTCGTCAAAAATCACCAGAATATTGGCTTTTCTAAGCATGTCACAAAGTTTCTGAATAAAGTCAGGACGCGCAAAACGCATCCCGCTGGCGCCTTGCATTAAGGGCTCTAAGATCATGCAGCATATTTTATCCTGATGAGTATGGATAATATTTTCGAGGGCTTTAAGGGCTTTATGCTCCTTTTCTGCAATATCATTACACTCTATATAAGTGTCAGGGTAGGGGATAAATGTCACATCACATAAAAAGGGCTCAAAGGGTGTATAAAAGCCTGTCGTGCGCCCGGTTGCCATAGCACCAAAAGTATCGCCGTGATAGCCCCCTTCGAAAGCAAGAAAGAGTGTTTTATCGCTATGGCCTTTATTATAATGATATTGATAAGCAAGCTTAAGCGCGACCTCCACCGCCCCAGAGCCATTATCCGCAAAAAAGACTTTAGCAAATTTATGCTGCGTTGCCTGTAAAAGCTTTTCTGACAGAGAAATGGCTGGCGCATGGGTGAAGCCTGCAAACATCACATGCGAAAGCTGATCAATCTGATCTTTCAGGGCCTGATTGATTTTAGGATGATTATGACCATGGGTGATTGTCCACCAGCTTGAGATACAATCAATGATCTCCTGTCCATTTTCGAGGAATAAAGATGCATCTTTTGCCCGCTTCACAGGAAGTGTTGTTTTCTCCAATCCATGCTGCGTGAAAGGATGCCAGATATAGTCTGCATCTTTCTGTTGAGAGGTTGCATGAATGAGGCTATTTGAGTTGCGCATTGTAATAAAATACGTTATAAAGATCGGATTAAGAAATATTATTTCGCGTAAAAGACATATCCAGAGAATATTATGAACACTATCGCTGATCCGAAAATTATGCAAGCAGAGGATATTCAAACGATTTCAGGGGCAGAAGTCGTGATACAGGCTTTGGTCGATCAGGGTGTGGAAGTGATATTTGGCTATCCCGGTGGTGCGGTTTTGCCGATTTATGATGCTTTGTTCCAGCAGGATAAAATAAAGCATATACTTGTCCGGCATGAGCAAGCTGCGGTGCACGCTGCGGAAGGCTATGCGCGATCAACCGGTCGGGTAGGCGTTGTTTTGGTGACATCAGGACCGGGGGCAACAAATGCGGTGACCGGGATTGCAGATGCGATTATGGACTCAGTTCCGCTTGTCGTGATCTCAGGACAAGTGCCAACGCAGCTGATCGGGACGGATGCGTTTCAGGAATGTGACACGGTCGGGATCACGCGTCCTATCACCAAACAAAGCTGGCTTGTGCGGCAACCTGATCATCTGGCGAAAACCATGCATGAAGCATTCTATGTCGCAAAATCAGGGCGTCCGGGTCCTGTTCTGGTGGATATCCCAAAAGATGTGCAATTTATGGATGCGAAATATACAACGCCCATAAAGCAGCCTTCCAAAAGCTATATTCCAAAAATCGAGGGAGATAATGGCCGCATCAGAGAGATGATTGACCTTATCCTCACAGCAAAAAAGCCAGTTATTTATTCTGGCGGTGGTATTATAAATTCTGGCCAAAAAGCCACGGATCTCTTGCGGGAATTTGTAAAACTGACTGATATTCCAATTACATCGACTTTGATGGGACTAGGTGCTTATCCGGGGAGTGATGAAAAATTCTTAGGTATGCTTGGTATGCATGGCACATATGAAGCCAATATGGCGATGCATGAATGTGACCTTATGTTGTGTATTGGAGCACGTTTTGATGATCGTATTACTGGCCGTATTGATGCTTTCTCTCCAAATTCAAAAAAAGTACATATTGATATTGACCCATCCTCTATCAATAAGATCATTATGGTGGATGTTCCAATTGTTGGCGATATAGGCCATGTCCTTGAAGAGACGATAAGAATCTGGAAAGAAGAGAAAAAATCTACTGACCCAGCTATTTTAAAGACATGGTGGCAAAAAATCACAGAGTGGCGCAAGGTCGAGTCCTTGAAATTTGCTCAGCAGGGTGACCTGATTAAGCCGCAATATGCTGTGCATCGTCTTTATGAGTGCACAAAAGATCGTGAGAGCTATATCACAACTGAGGTCGGACAGCATCAAATGTGGGCAGCGCAACATTATAAATTTGATGCGCCAAATCGTTGGATGACCTCTGGCGGTCTCGGGACTATGGGATATGGGTTTCCGGCAGCCATCGGCGTGCAAATTGCGCATCCGGAAGCCACGGTGATTGACATTGCCGGAGAAGCCTCAATTCTGATGAATATGCAGGAAATGTCGACAGCGGTGCAATATCGCTTGCCCGTAAAGATTTTTATTTTAAATAATAAATATATGGGTATGGTGCGCCAATGGCAGGAGCTTTTGCATGGCAGCCGTTACTCCGAAAGCTATAGTGAGGCTTTGCCAGATTTTGTAAAACTCGCTGAGGCCTATCATGGATATGGCATCAGATGTGAAAAAGCCTCTGAGTTAGATGATAAAATCGCAGAAATGCTCTCTATTACGGATCGCCCCGTGATCTTTGATTGCTGTGTTGATGATCGTGAAAATTGCTATCCTATGATCCCATCGGGAAAGGCGCATAATGAAATGATTCTTGGCCCGGGGGATGAGGACGATGCAATCGATGATGAAGGGAAAATCTTGGTCTAGTGCAGCGTAATTACTGAAACTAAATTATTTTTAAGGTAGGTCGTTTTATAGCCCTGAGCGGTCCCTGAGCTTGTCGAAGGGTGCGAAGGGTGTTAAAGGGAAGAGGACACTTAGACTAAAATTTTTAAGGTAGGTGGTTTTGCGGTCCTGAGCTATTCTTGGGCGGTCCCTGAGCTTGTCGAAGGGTGCGAAGGGTGCGAAGGGTATTAAAGGCAAGCAAACACTGAAATAATCTTAAAAAAACTTACGTTTTGACAGGCTCAGCAGCTTTTTCTCTTATTTGTAAATAGGCGTTGTTGGCTTCATTCAACGCATCCATAATGCCAAATGTTGTTCCGTCTGTGGCTGTGTCGGCTTAGTCTGCATCATTTACATTGACAGCCTTAGGATTGGAGTTTTTTTAACCTTTTATTAAGAGCTTTCGTACAAATTTGTAAATGACAAGACAAATAAGGGTACGAAAATGCAAAAGAAAAAAAATAAGAGAAAACTGATTTATGTCATAAGTGAGCATTGTCTTGTGGCAAGCGGGTTCATATTATCAGTCGCAATGCTTCTTAAAGGTGTAAATTTAATATAAATTAT
>JBCCNR010000225.1:0-3278 GCA_039025725.1 Pseudomonadota bacterium
CAGATTTTTTAGTTTGTTTTCAGCTAAAAATCCCTCAAAAATCATCTTTGTTAACCACGTTGAACAGCTTCTACCTCAAAATATAGTGAGCAAAAGTTAAGAAAGCGTGAGATTTGAATGAAATTATGCTAATCAAAACTATAGAATCTAAATAAAATATAATATGATAATTGAACGCGCTTTAAGGCGACAACTTACAACTCTACTTGTGTCTTTTACGGCAGTTCCTGTCACGATCTTCTGGATTGTGCAAATTCGAACAATCATCGATTTGATCCTGAATAATGGTGTCTCGCCCTGGATATTTATCAAGCTTTCTCTTTATACATTGCCGCCCATCTTACCGCATATGGTGCCTTTTTGCTTTGTCCTCGCGGCGCTTTATATGATCCATAAGCTCTATCAAAATGGCGAAATCACAATATTATGGGCAGCAGGATGCAAACCTTTTTCAATCGCTCTGCCTTTTATCCAAATATCCGCTATATTGTCACTCTTTATATTTGTAACGACAGGGTGGATTGCACCTTATAGCTCTAAAAACCTGAAATATGAGGTCTTTACGATCAAAAATGATCTCGCCAAAGGCTTATTGCAGCCCTCCGTCTTTCAATCCCCAACAGAGAATTTAAAAATTTACATTCAAGATATTGATTTTGGATCTAATATCAAAGGCTTCTTCCTGGAGGATCATAGCGATCCTAAGCAAATTCGTAATTTTACAGCCGAAAAAGCAGTCATTGTAGAGCAAAATGGAAAATCCGAAATTCTCTTGATAAATGGACGTATCACAGTTTTCCCAAGACAGAACACCAATCAGCAAGATAGCGCAAAGCCCTCTGTTTTGACATTTAAACGGTTTACTCTTGATATTAATGCCTTAGACACAAAATCTCAGGAGGATATCAGGCTAAAGTCAAAAGATTATGACCTTTTGACCTTATTAAGACCAGATGAAAACCTCACCCAATCCCTATCAGAAGCTGAACGCACAAAATTTAGATCGCAAGCCCACCAAAATATTTCAGCCGCATTGGCACCACTTGCATATATTTTCATTGTTATCCTCTTTTTCATACGTCCTCTGGCGCCCCGGCACTTTCCAATCAAACGTATTTTTATGGTTTTATCGGCGATTGTCAGCCTTAAGCTTGTGACGGCTTATTTTGATAATCTCTCTGAAACGCATATTGAAGCTTCGATTATGCTCTATCTTCTTCCTATATCTATAAATCTTATCGGGGGGATGTACTTATATCTTACCAATCGGAGCAAAGCCTTATGAGAACAAGATATTGGCCCGGAACATTATCTCGATATTTTATAAAAACATATGTGCTGCATTTTCTCTCTTTATTTATGATATTTGCAACGCTGATCTTTTTGATCACACTTATCGAGATCTTTCGCAAAACAAGCGGGGACATAAATATAAGCCTTTTTGATAAGCTTATCGTGACCACCAAACAAATCCCTTTCATCATGGAGCAAATTATTGCTCTTATTCTCTTGATCGCAGGGCTATGGACGGTGACGTCTCTGACTTATAAATCAGAAATGGTCGTGGCAAAAGCTGCTGGCTTTTCGCTTTGGCGCCTCGGGAGCGTTTTTGGAGCGATTGCTGCATCTATCGGACTATGCTTTCTCCTTGTGATCAATCCTATTTCAACCAAATGGATTAAAGAATATTATCAATGGAACAGCACGCGCGATCAGGCAACGACCTTTTTCCATGAGAAAATTACATATCAAAAGCGCGATATGATCTTTATTGCCAATCAGGTCAATACGCGCACAGGCACCTTTGATGATTTACGCATTTATGATCTCAATCAGGATGCGACCATAAAAAAAGTGATATTTGCAGAAAAAGCACATTATAATAAGACCAACAGAGAACTCACCGCCCCAATTGCGCATGTCACCCATATTGGCGATAGCGATAAAGTCGATATTCAAACCAAATTGAACGATAATTTTAAACTCATCCTACCAGAGCTCGGGAGCTTTATTAAATTTCAAACAAAGACCGACAAATTATATAGTCTTTATGATTATCCAAGAGCCATATCCCAAGCTGAGAAGAATAATGGTGATGTTACAACTTTACGAGGCCATTTTTACCAGCTTCTCTCCCTTCCGATTATATGTGCGCTGATGGCTATTATTGCAGTGACGGCGCAGCCACGCTCTCCGCGCTCAATGCATATTTTTAAAAATGTTCTACTGGGCTTATTGTCAGGCTTTGGCTTTTATGTGCTCGATCTTGTACTCGTGACATTCGGGAAATCTGGTGACCTGCCCTTTATCCTCGCTATTTCTCTTGCGAAAATTATTGTCTTTATCGGAACAATTTGGGTTGTGCTCAGGCGTGAATATGGATAGTGTCCCTGTGTAATATCTCCCGTCAGACAGGTCCTTCAACATGCCATTATTGATCAAAATTATGATAATAATGGTTTTGTCTCTCTCTACCGCTTTTGCAGAGAACGCACTCTCCCCTGACACTGCACCAGCATGTCGCGCAGATGCCCCTCCCACTGATGATCATGTTTTTTTTCGTGCACAAAAACTGACATATGATGATCTCAGCAATTCTTATACAGCCTCTGGACAGGTCGAAGTCATATATCAATATCGGCGTGTCACCGCAGATCATATAATCTATGATCTCACATCAGGCACTGCAACCGCTACAGGCGATGTCACGCTCTATGATACGATCAATGATGCTTATCTTTTTGCAGATCAGATTGTGCTGGATAAAGACTTCTCTACAGGTGTGGGTCAGAGCATTTTTGCCCGTAAAGGTGAATATTTAAAACTGGCTGCCTCTCGCATTGAGCGCCCCAATAAAGACACAATTATCTTTCATGATGCTGTTTTCACACCATGTGGCTTTAAACAAGATGAAAATCCTCTCTGGCAGCTTCGTGCCGCTAAAGTCACAGATGATGCAACAGCTGAAGATGTTATTTACCATGATGCAACTTTCGAGGTTTTTGGAACTCCGGTTGCTTATCTCCCGGAGCTCACCTATCCGCGCCCAACCGTAGAGCGTCGTACAGGTATATTGCCGCCGGAAGTGGATTTTGATACCTCCAATGGTCTTGGAATCAGCACACCTTATTTTTTTGAAATTGATAAAAGTCGCGTTCTGACTATGCGCCCCACAATTTTCACCGAAAATGCACCATTATTACAGAATGATTACAGACAGCGCACCAATGAAGGCTTCTATGAAGCACAAACAGCTTTCACTATATCAGAGCTAAGGC
>JBCCNR010000226.1:0-3251 GCA_039025725.1 Pseudomonadota bacterium
TACTTTTTTATTATGTATATTTATATTATGAATATGAGAATAGAAAATTCGGGATTTAATCCACAAGGGCCTGGCACCGAAGATGCTAAGTGGCAAAGATCCATGGCCGATATTCGAGATGCTAAGAGTGGTGATCAGAGCTACTCTGGTATTAAGTTTAATATTGCCCCTACGACAACCACAAACTTTAAAGCTACAGGTATTGGCGCGAGCGATCCAAAAGTCGCGCCGCTTGCAACACGTTCAGCAGATGCTGGAAGTGTAGCCCCTACCGCTTATATTGCCGATGCAGCTGAGAGACACGGGCTATATAACATTCCAACAGGTCAGGTTATAACCGTAATTGGTTAATATTATAGAATTTGGTTAAATCTCTGTCCCCGGTGCGATTTGCACACGATCCAGATTGAGCTCCTGGCTACGACTTTGTGCTTTTTGCAAAAGTCTTTTCTGGCCATTCATGACAGAGTTCAAAATGTTATCAACGACTGGATCTCTTTCATTTTCCATACTCGCCATGCTGCCGCCTTGCATTATATTATCAAGCTTTGACCTTAAATGAGCCTCCATTGGCCCAATATAATTCTGATCAATATATTTTAAATCATTCAAACTCATTTTACGCGGATTAAAATATTTAGGGTGAAAAAGGCGCTCTGGGCGGGTGCGTAAAAGATGCTTCACACGTCTTGATGCCTTAATGCGCCGCCTTGGCCTGCGGCGTCGCCTTATTCTTCTTTCATCTGAGCAAGGTGGCATATGTTCTGAAGGTGCATCAAATCCCTCTGTCGGGACATAACCTGGGCTAAATTGCGATATGGGGGAATAACTGGCTCTGGCAGGGGGTAAGTGATTTAGGCTCAAATCACCGTAATTTACACGCATATTCATGGGAACAACTTACACATAACTTTATATACACAACACGCACACAATTTATCACAATATTTAATTAATTGCAATTATTTTATTTTTTGTGTAAATTCTTTTGCAAAGTAAGATAATATACCAGTGCATCCGGCACGTTTGAAAGCAATCAAACTTTCAAAAATAATTTTATCCCGGTCAAAACCACATTCTATCGCCCCATTATGCAACATTGCATATTCCCCAGAGACTTGATAGGCAAATATTGGTACAGAAAAAGCCTTAGCCGCACGCTGAATAACATCAAGATAAGGCATTCCGGGCTTTATGATGATCATATCTGCACCTTCTTGAAGATCGAGTGCGATCTCTCTCAGGGCTTCGTCAGAATTACGAAAATCCATCTGATAATATGATTTATCGGTTTTTAGAGCAGTATTAGAACCAACAGCATCACGAAACGGGCCATAAAAATGTGAGGCATATTTCGCAGCATAGCTCATGAGCATAGTATTATGTAGCTTTTCATTTTCAAGCTCTGCTCTGATTTTTCCAATGCGACCATCTGTCATATCTGAGGGTGCTAAAATATCAGCCCCTGCCCTGGCCTGATTGAGAGATTGCCCTATAAGTATGTCGATCGTTTCATCATTTTGCATATATCCATTCGCATCGATCAGCCCATCATGGCCATGCGATGTATAAGGATCGAGCGCAATATCCGTCACCAAAAGCATATCTGGAACTGCATCTTTCAATGCACGGATAGCGCGACAGATCAAATTATCTGGATTAAGTGCTTCAGAGCCATTTTTATCTTTTAAATCTGGACTGAGAACCGGAAAAAGCGCAACTGCACATATTCCCAAATCATAGCATTGCTGTACTTCTTCAATCAGAAGATCAATAGAAAAACGATATTGCCCCGGCAAAGATGAAATTGCTTCTTTCTGATGAGCTCCCTCAAGGATAAAGTAAGGCTGTATGAGATCGGAAGCCGATAAAGATGTTTCTGCAACCATATCTCTAATCGAGGCAGAACTCCGCAAACGACGCATCCGACAATTTGGAAATGCAGCATCCTTTTGTATCATAAATGAAGATTATGCCGCTTTGGCATGCATGGAGTCTTGCATATTCTGATCAATCTTATCAAGGAAGCCCTCTGTGGTGAGCCATTTTTGATTTGGACCAATCAATAAAGCCAAATCCTTGGTCATAAAGCCACTTTCAACAGTATCGATACAAACTTTCTCAAGGTTTGTCGCGAAATTAACAAGCTCCTGATTGCCATCAATCTTCCCGCGATGGGTAAGCGCACGAGTCCATGCAAAAATTGATGCAATCGAATTTGTCGATGTCGGATTGCCTTTTTGATGCTCGCGATAATGGCGCGTCACTGTTCCATGGGCAGCCTCTGCTTCCACAGTTTTACCGTCAGGCGTCATAAGAACAGATGTCATAAGACCGAGCGATCCGAAGCCCTGCGCAACTACATCTGATTGCACATCACCATCATAATTCTTACACGCCCATAAGAAATCTCCAGACCATTTGATTGCACATGCTACCATATCATCAATCAAACGATGCTGGTAAGTTAATCCTGCCTCAGCAAATTTCTCTTTAAATTCTTTCTCAAAAATATCCTGAAAGATGTCTTTAAAGCGTCCATCATATGCTTTCAGGATTGTATTTTTTGTCGATAGGAAAAGCGGAATATGCTCATTTAAAGCAAAATTCATACATGAGCGCGCAAAATCTATAATCGAAGATTCAATGTTATACATTGATAATGCAACACCACTTTCTTTGAATTCATAGACTTCTTCTTCGATTTTGGTTCCGTCATTTCCTTCAAAAGTCAGTGTAAGCTTTCCCGCCCCCGGAACGACAAAATCTGTCGCTTTATATTGGTCTCCGAAGGCATGGCGCGCGACTGTAATCGGACGAGTCCATCCCTGCACCAAACGCGGCACATTCTGACATATAATAGGCGCCCGGAAAATTGTCCCGCCAACAATATTTCGAAGCGTTCCATTAGGTGAGCGCCACATTTTTTTCAAACCAAACTCTTCAACACGTGCTTCATCAGGCGTAATTGTCGCGCATTTCACCCCGACCCCATGACGCTTAATGGCATGGGCTGCATCTATCGTCACCTGATCTTCAGTTGCATCACGATTGGTCACGCTCAAATCATAATAATCTAACGGAACATCAACATAAGGAAGAATCAATTTCTGTTTGATCAAATCCCAAATAATGCGTGTCATTTCATCGCCATCAAGCTCAGCTATTGTGCCGGCCACCTTAATTTTTGACATATAGATTTTCCCATTTACCATTTAATAATATATTTAGTATCATATAGTCTCTTAATA
>JBCCNR010000227.1:0-3232 GCA_039025725.1 Pseudomonadota bacterium
AATTTTTATAATCATAATCTTCCAAAGGTTTCTATGGGAAATAATATATCTGATAAGCAGGAAAAGGGTATAAAACGGTTTTTAAAGGACTTTTTTGAAACAGAGGCCTCTGGTGGCATAATCATGCTTCTTGCGGCTGCTTTAGCCTTGTTGTTGGCAAATATTCCAATTTTAAGTGAAACTTACCTGAAATTTATCAAAATTCCGGTTGAAATCTCTTTCGGTGAGGTTGGTTTTGTACTGCCATTAAAGAAATTTATTAAAGACGTTTTTATGGTGGTTTTCTTCCTTATGGTTGGGTTAGAGCTCAAAAGAGAGATGTTGGAAGGATTCTTATCCAAAAAGGGTCAGAAACTCTTACCGGCTCTTGCTGCTGCGGGGGGGATAGCCCTTCCAGCGCTGATATTTTATGCTATTGTTGCAGCATATCCTGAATATATTAATGGGTGGGCTGTGCCAACTGCGACAGATATAGCCTTTGCAATTGGTGTTCTGGCGATTGTCGGGAAGAATATTCCGGCTGCTGCGCGTATATTTCTACTTGCAATTGCAATATATGATGATCTGGCGGCAATTATTATTGTTGCTCTCTTTTATGGGTCGGGTTTTAGCGCAGACTATATTGTTCCATTATTTGGTGTGCTGGGAATACTTTATGCTATGAACTATATAAGGATACCCTATCTCACGCCATATTATGTTATGTGCGCTTTACTTGCGGTATTTTTGCATAAAACAGGATTTCATACAACGATCGCTGGGGTTGTGACGGCTATGTTCATTCCGATGCGTTTAGCGCCTTCTGACAGTAAATCTCCGCTTGGAACGGCAATACATTATCTCCATCCTTGGGTGTCTTATTTTATTCTTCCTTTATTTGCTTTTGCAAGTGCGGGTATTGTCTTTAGCGATATGACTTTAGATTATGTTTTTGCGCCATTGCCATTGGCGATAACGCTGGCTCTGTTTGCTGGAAAGCAGATTGGTATATTTGGCCTGACTTATGGATCTATTAAAATTGGTCTTGCTGAGCGCCCTGAGGGCTCAAGCTGGCTTGAGATTTATGCAATGTCAATTTTGGCAGGGATTGGCTTTACCATGAGTCTTTTCATTGGTTTGCTTGCTTTCAGCGACCCGATCTTACAGGCGGAGGTTAAGATTGGCGTTATATTAGGATCACTTCTTTCCACAATCTGGGCTGTTATTGTCATTAAGTACATTGAGGCTCAAAGGCAAAAACATATAAAAGGGTAGGGGATATATGGTTAAGACTGTCATTTGTATGAAGTGGGGCACATTATATGGTCCTGAATATGTGAATAAATTATATTATTCTGTGCGCCGCAATGTGACGGGTGATTTGCGTTTTGTTTGTTTTACAGATGATCGTGCTGGAATAATCCAAGACGTTGAGTGTATGGACCTTCCGAAGATCACACTACCTTATCCGGATAGTATTACGGGATGGCAAAAAATTTCTGTTTGGCAGGACCCTCTTTATGATTTAGAGGGGGATATATTATTTTTAGATATTGATATCGTTGTGACATCATCGCTTGACCCGCTTTTTTCCTATGAGCAAAATGAGTTTGTTGTGATTGATAATTGGACTCAGCCCGGGCAAAATATTGGCAATACATCTGTTTTTAAGTTTCCGGTTGGGCGTTTCAAACATGTTTATGATGATCTCATGCGGGATACAGAGAGATATTTACGTGAATTCCGCATTGAGCAGCAATATGTGAGTGCGAAAATTCCTCAGCAGAAATTCTGGCCATCTGAGTGGGTTATAAGTTTCAAACATTCATGTCTACCTTCTTTTCCGAAGAATCTTTTCAAGGCGCCGGAGCTTCCAGATGATGCAAAAATTGTGGCTTTTCATGGTAAACCGGACCCTATTGACGCTTTAAAGGGAGAATGGCCTGCGCCTTGGTATAAAAAATTCTACAAGCATGTTAAGCCAACGCAGTGGATCGCAGAGCATTGGCGCGAAGCATTATGATATCCATTTTTGCCGTAACTTTGGTTCTTATTGTGGCGTCATTTTATATATTTTAGACATTATATTCTAAAAGGATATTTTATATGCGTCAGGATGCGCTGGGCATCAGCCTTAAATCGTTACATTATAACGATCTTTTATCACATTCCTACCCGGTCGACTTCCTTGAGGGACATATAGAAAACTATCTTGAGGGTGGTTATCATCTGGATGTGTTAAAGAGGCTTAGTCAAAAATATGATATAACTTTGCATGGGGTGGGGCTTTCGCTCGGCAGTACAGATGCGCCATTACAGCAAGATATTCAGATACGAAAAAAAATTATAGATATTATTCAGCCTGCATATTTCTCTGAACATGCGGCCTGGACGAGATGTGGCAATAGTCACCTTAATGATTTATTGCCTTTGCCTTTGAATGGTGAAACATCCAGACGTTTGGCTGATCACGCCGATAAAGTACAGAATATATTAGGCCGACAAATCTTACTTGAAAATCTCAGCAGCTATATCACTTTTCCAGAAGATGATATGTCCGAGGCAGAGTTTATGAATGATATTGCCCAAAAATCAGGATGTGGCATATTGCTTGATATTAATAACATCTATGTTCAGGAGCATAATCTTGGAAGATCGGCTATTTCTTTTTTAAAATCTATTGATAAAAAAGCTGTTATGCAATATCACCTAGCAGGCGGAGAGTTTTTTGAAGATTCAGGCATAATTGTCGATACGCATGGAACGGATGTTCCGAAAGACGTTCTGGAGCTCTATAGGGTTGCAATAGATATAATAGGCATGCGCCCGACGCTTTATGAGCGTGATAATAATATCCCTGGAATAGATGATATGATGTCACAGCTTCAGAGCATAAAAAAAACGATAAATATTGGGGAAACATATGTTTGAAAAAACATTTTTAGAAAAAATGCGTGCACCTGTTACGCAAACTGGTCTGCGAATTTACAAGAATAATATTCATTCTGCGCGAATGGCTGCGCTTGATGATATTTTTCCTGCGGTTAAAGCTTTTGCTGGTGAAGAATTTTTCAAACAAGCTTGCTTTTTCTATGCGGCTGACAATGATGGTGTTGTATCAAATTTAAATCTTTATGGTAAAAATTTTGGATCTTACTTATCTGCGCTTCCGCAATGTCATCCCTATCCATATTTAAGAGATATTGCTGATTTTGAATATGACATACGTCGTATTTTTTATTTTAGAGATCAG
>JBCCNR010000228.1:0-3174 GCA_039025725.1 Pseudomonadota bacterium
CATATTATATCTTTCGAAATGTTTTTCTTGGTTTTTACACCAAGAGTACGCAATTTTTCTGTCTGGCTGATAAGATTTCCACGCCCATCACAGAGTTTTTTAACCGCCTCACTGTAATTTTTCTGGGTTTTATTCAAAGACTCCCCGACATTTTCCATATCTTTAAGGAAGCCATAGACTTTATCATATATGCGTCCGGCTTGCTCTGCGATGTCCTGTGCATTTTTATTTTGATTTTCCAACCGCCAGATTGAGGACACCGTTTTTAATGTCGCAAAAAGCGTCGATGTGCATACAAGCACGATGCGATTGCGCCAGGCATAATCGTGCAGGCTCTGATCGGCTTGAATTGCAAAATTATAGGCACTCTCTATTGGGATGAACATCAAAACAAAATCTGGCGTCCCGAGCTTCTGATTATCCTGATAGGCTTTTGATGCCAGATCAGTAATATGTTTGCGCACGGATGTTAGAAAAGATTTTTGTGCAAGGTGCTGCTCTGTTTCAGCTTCGGCGGCGATATATCTCTCATAATGGGTCAGGGAGACCTTCGAATCGATGATGATATGTTTGTCCTCAGGCAGGTTTATAATCACATCCGGGCGCTGTTGTTTGCTGTTCTCTTCATTGACAAGCCGTAATCCCTCACCTTGCAGGGTATAATCGCGCCCTTTGATCAGGCCAGAATCTTCCAGCAACTTTTCTAAAATCATTTCGCCCCAATGGCCCTGAATTTTGCTATCACCTTTCAGGGCTTTGGTGAGATTCTCTGTTTGTGCTGACATTTCCTGATTGAGTTTATGAATATTATGAATCTCTGTCTTGAGAGAGACTTGCTCTGCGTGATGTTTCAAAAAAGTCTCATCGATTTTGGTTTTAAAATCTCCGAAAGATTGCTTTACAGGTGCCAGAGCCTCCTGAAGTGTTTTTTGGGATTGCTCATTGAAAACTCGGTTTTTATCCTCAAAAATGCGATTGGCAAGATTTTCAAAACGATGGGAAAATTCAGCTTGAAGCTTTTTCAGATCCGCATCACGGTGCTGATATTGCTCTGTTAGGGTTTTATTGCGCTCTTGTAACAAAGATATTTGCTGCTGAAGCTCTGTCTGGGTCATGTAAAATTCATTTTGTCTGGTATCTAAGAGCTGCTCTTTTTCCAGCTTCTCGCTGTAAAGACTGTCAGATTTTTGTTTTAAATGTACGACATTCTCATGCAAACGTGCATTATCTTGCCGAAGCTGATTGAGAGACTGACTCTGTTCAGATAAAAGATTGTGATCATTTTTGGTTTTCTCTTCCAGATGATGGTAAGCAATTTTATAATGTTGTGTTTCTTCCTGAATATGCGCATAGCGACGGCTGAGCAAAATATAGGTCAGAAATGACCCCGCCAAAGCCCCGAGAGAGACAAATATACAAATAATCAAAAGAGAGAGCGATCCCAGCATAATACACCTTGTTTAAAACCTCCAAGGGAGTTTATATGATCTTTATGCTGGTTTTAAGAGAAATTATTGAAGTTCTGGAAATTTGTATCGAAAATATCATTGACCAAATAGAGCTTATGAGCCTCAGTATCGCCATTTGGGATGATATTGCCATTTAAGTCTTCGATGGCACCGCCACCTTGCGCGGATGGGCCTCGGTCTCCGTTGCGAGGGGATGTATCGCTATCGGCGGTTACGCCCCAAAGGCCGTGCGGCATAACATTATCAGCGAAAACATTATTGCTGGCAAAGTCAATATCAATATAATTGCCTTGCTGCGTGATGATAACATCATATTCCGGCGAGCGGATTGTGACCATATTATTGCTCTTTTCGACAGTTCCACCCAAGAAAGAGCCATTATTTGCAATATCGCCGCCATTGATTTTTACATTTCCACCGGCTGAGACCTCGATTTGGTTATTATCAAGCGTAACGCCAATCTTGTTGAAAGCCTTAAAGAGACTTCCACCGGAAAGCTGGCCATTGATCTGGAGGCCCTTATCGCTCAATATATTATAAATACCATTGCTGATGCCATGCACGTCATATTGTCCGCCATCTGCGCCTGTAAAATGCGGATCGCCCTTAATGCCAGCCCCATCTACAACAGCATAGACTGGATCGGGATCTTTCGGTTTTGGCTCTCCGACCACGAGCGGAGGCATAAAGGGAACACCAAAGGAATGCTGCCATGGGTGCACCGGAATGCCATAAGGTTGATGATAATGGGGATGTTTATGGCCATAATGGTGGTGCCCGTGATGATAACCATGGTGATGACCATGATGGTGATGACCAAAATAATAGGGGTCTACATAAAAAGGCGGAGATTGGTTTCCTGTCAAAGGATCATATTTTGTTCCAATCACAGGCGCATGCTGAGACGGCGTAAAGCCACTATAAACCGCAAGCTTTTTATGCGGCGTTGTTGGAAAATTGCCTTGGTTGATGGCCACAAGCTGTGCGGCTTTTTGTTGTAACAAAGCGCGCTCGAGCCCTATTTTATACTGTCCAGCGCTGATCGTCGGGGCAAAAGTAATTTGCTCTGGTACAAAGATCGTCCCGTCATATTTTGAAGGCCAGCCCCAGTAAATTGGATTTTTGACTGAATTATAGATATTATTCGCATTGACTGGCACAGGCTTATGCGGATCAAAATCTGGAAAAAGTGCTTTTGTGATGTTATTTGCTTTATGCGACGAGTGATGCTGTGCAATATCCAAATGCTGCTCAAGATTATGAATATCATACCCATTCGGCATATATTTGCCATAATGATCGTGATGATGGTGATATTGGGGAAGATTTTTAGGAATAGCCTCATAATAATGCCCGGGATCATAATGATGGTGATTATGATGATAAGGCGAAAATGGTGTATGATATGATGAATAGTATGAGGAATAATTCATAAATTAAGGGCAAAAGTAATATTACATGATAATGATTGCAAATTTCGTGCCGTTAGAAATTTGAGACATCTAAGCCAGTGATGATTTTGGCAAAGTTTGTACCTATTTCGTAAGGGCCTACTTCATATGTTGAGAGTTTTCATATAAAGATAGACAACATGAAGTTAGATGTCGCATAATGAAGCAAAAAAGGGATTCGTTATGTCAGATTTAGTATGCAAGAGATGCGGCAGTGAGAAATATGTAAAGAATGGCAAAGTACGCGGGCATCA
>JBCCNR010000229.1:0-3174 GCA_039025725.1 Pseudomonadota bacterium
GTCACTCTCCGGCACAGATAATGGCAATTATAGCCTCCCATCCTTTAGTGGCGTCACCAGCACGGCAGATATAAATAGAGCTATTCTCATCGTTACGGCAAATGATCAATCACGTGAACAGGGAGAAGAAAACCCAATATTTACCGGCACGATAACAGGCTTTGTGAATAATGAGAATAGTAGCGTCTTGCAAGCGCAACCAATCTATAGCAGCGCAGCCGATGCCGATAGTTCAGCAGGCAATTATGCTATTACAGCAGGCAATGCCAGCGCTGATAATTACAGCTTTAATTATGTTGATGGAACATTGGAAATAACAGAGCCAGCCATAACCGAAGAAATTGTAACTTTGCGTAATGTATCTGAGAAAAATCCTGTTTTTGAAATTGTATATGGTGGTAATAATATTGGAAAGAATGTTACTATCCTTGGTGCAGCGCCTGTTGCTTTGACACCATCCAAAACAAGCACATATCAACCCAGCGCTCCAGCCCCACAAGCACCAGTTTCCAGCAATAATTCAGTGAATGTAAAATTAACTTCAAATTTAGAAGAGGAAAATAATAAATCTGTTGAAGATAATCAAATGGATTTAATCGCTAAGAATGAGACAGATAATAATGATGAGGCATATATAAGCGAAGTTAAAGAAAGAGTATCATCAAACCCAAATAGAGAAAGTAACCTTGTAAAGGAAGCAATTCTGAATGAAGTGATACAAAAACCAATCTTGGCAAACTTCGACAAAGGCTTTATTTGATATTAAGCCACGGCACCCTTGTGGGTTTTGGAAACTGGAATAGCTTCACGAAGAGTTTTCTCTGAAGTATCATAAGTCACATACATAAAGGCCTCTTGTTCGAAAAGCGCATGTAAAAGCTTATTATTCAGATCATGGCCACTTTTAAAAGCCGTATATGACCCAATAATAGGAGAGGCTGAAAGAGAGAGGTCACCCACAGCGTCGAGCAATTTATGGCGTACAAATTCATCACTATATCTGAGGCCATTTTTATTAATAACAGCATCATCTTTGATAACAATAGCATTATCTGTAGAGCCTCCGCGGGCAAGGCCCATTTTACGTAGCATCTCAACTTCGTGGGCGAAGCCAAATGTACGCGCACGTGCGATCTCTGTTTTGAAGAAACTGCTTGAGAGCTCAAAGGAGAGTGCTTGTTGTCCAATAACAGGGCTTTTGAAATCAATTTCAAAATTTAGATGAAATCCATTAGCAGGGCTTAAAATAGCGAATTTATCACCATCATCAACACGCACGGTCTTGGTAACTCGCAGATATTGCTTAGGGGCAGAAAGCTCCTTTATGCCACCACATTCAAGGAAAAATAAAAATGGAGACGCACTTCCATCCATTATGGGCACTTCAGGGCCGTCAATATCAATGTAAAGATTATCTATACCATAAGCAGAAATAGCGGAAAGGAGATGTTCCACTGTTGAAACAGAGGCCCCGGTATCGTTGGAAACTGTTGTTCCCAGCTTTGTGTCAGTCACATTGCGATAATCAGCACGGATGGAGCGTATATCCTTATCTAGATCAGTGCGACGAAAGACAATTCCAGTTCCAATAGGCGCAGGGCGAAGATACATGGAAACATCACAGCCAACATGTAGGCCAACGCCAGAACATTTTACGGATTGGATGAGAGTCTTTTGTTTTTTACCAGCATAGCTCATGGAAGCCTCATATTGAAAATCACAACTTCGTTAATGTTATTTACAATCTGGTAAGATTCGCCACAACACACATCATGTAACAGAATGTAACAGGCTAGGGCCAGCCCTAGACAAAATTCTCTTTTTGAAATTTCACGCCAAAAAAGAGCGAATAGAGAACAGGAACGATAATCAGCGTCAAAAGCGTTGCAAAGAGCAATCCAAAAATAATAGAAACAGCCATAGTTTCAAACATCGGATCACGACTGATCCAGAGCGGAAGCATTCCGCCAACTGTTGTACAGGTGGTCAGAATAATTGGCCTGAGACGCTGTTGGCAGGCTTCAATGACTGCATCAGCAGCTTTACGGCCATTTTCTTCTATTTCAATATTGATGCGGTCAATAAGCACAATTGCATTATTGATAATAATTCCAGCGAGCGAAATGACCCCAAGTATCGTCATAAAACCAAAAATACTATTCGCAACGATAAGACCGAAAGTCACCCCAATTAGACCAAGTGGTATCGTCATCAGAATAATGACAGTTTTGCGCACATTGTTAAATTGCATAACCAAAAGTAGGAAAATCAGCATAGCCGAAATTGGGAGCTTTTCTTCGATAGATTTATTTGCATCGCCGGATGTCTCCATTTCACCGCCAAGCTCATAGCTATATCCATCCGGCCAGCTTTTGGAATTTTCTGCAAGCCATGGCAGAAATTTATTCCCAACCTCGGAAGCCGTCACACCCGGGAGATGAGCCGTTCGTATGGTAATAGTCCGCGTGCGGTCTCGTCTTTTTATAATTGCATCTTCCCAAACCAATTTTACATCTGCGACTTGCTTTAATGGGACAGAATTATTACTTCCCTGCGCGTAAATTGTAACACCATCAAGCTTATTCAGATTTTCCCGATCTGCCGAGACCGAACGCAGTTCAACTGGAATAATATCATTCCCTTCACGATATTCCGTCATCTGAAGGCCTGACAGCCCTGTTTTAAGCGACAAAGCGACATCAGAATTCGTAACACCAGCACGGCGCGCACGATCCTGATCTATATCAATCATAAGCTTTTTGCGTTTCGGACCCCAATCATCACTCACGTCACGCACACCGGGAATAGTCAGAAGCTTCTGCTTAATTGGCGCCATCACATTGTAAAGCGTGTCAATATCTCCGCCAGACAAACGCACTTCAATAGGATAGTCAATAGGCTTACCATTCTCCATCTTACGCATTTTAACTTCAAGATCAGGATATTTCTGTGTCGCGTAGAATGTCACATCATTGATAATATTCTGAATGGCATCGTCACTTGTTGTATTAATGATCATCGCGCCAATATGCGTATCTTCCTGGTCGGGATTGATCGCAAGAACATAGCGCGGTGTCCCAACACCAATAAAGGTCAAAATATCAACAATGCCTTCTTTTGTAATATCCCCATCAATAATGCTGCCCTTATGGGTCTTTAACATGTAATTTTCTA
>JBCCNR010000230.1:0-3172 GCA_039025725.1 Pseudomonadota bacterium
AAAAATTGATATAAAAAATGCACACATCCTGAAATTGCAAGCGTTTGAAATCCCGCAGTAGATGGAAGCGGAACAACCAAAAGCAACGGCATATAATAAAGTGCCGAAAACCATGTTGTCATTGCCCTAAGCGCAAGCTTATCCTCGCCTTTTTTCAGCGCAATCCCAAAAAGAGCATGCGTGACTGCACCACATAATACAACAGAAATAGCCTGCGAGAGAGGATCAGATGGAATGAAAGTCATAATACCTCTTTTAAATGTTGCAAAATATCCGGCAATATGCGCTCTATTTCATCTAACCGCTTTGGAGGCCTCATAAAAACAGGATTATGCGTAAAATCCTGAATATAAGCTCGTCTTTTCAACATATTATAAAAATATTTAAACTTTCCATCACGACCACGCATCGGATATAAAAGCATCTGAAGCCCAGCCGTTGCAATCTCCGAGATCATATTCACACTATCAGCAGTCACAATGGCTTTATCGCAATATTTTAACATTGCAAAATATGGATTTTCCGTTTGTCCATCCCAGAAATACACATTATGCGTGCCGATAATCTTCTGTAGCACTTTAATTTGCTCGGCTCCTGTCCGACGAGATGTCGTAATGGCCAAAGCACATTTATTCTGAACCATAAAAATTTTCAAATCTCTCGCAAGCTTTTCCGCATCATCTGGCGAAAAAGCATGCCGTTTGCTGCGCCCCCCAATAAAAACAGCATAAATCGGAGGCCTTAACTCTAAAATCTGATAAGGGACTTTCGCTGCCGCAATCTTCTCTACATTAATATGTGTCAAAGCACCTAATGTAGATATAATATTTTCTCCCCTGACATGGTCATGCATCGGCGGAATAACAAGATCAAAATAAGCAGATGAAATTGAAGGATTTTGTAACTGAATAAAAAAACTCTTTTTGTGTGAGGCTCTGTAAAAAATACGTAAAGCCGCACAATATTTTACAGAAGCACTCCCATTGCCAATAATAATATCTGAAAATTCATTTATAGGCCCTGATATTGGCCCCAGAAGCTTTGGGATTAAAGGAGGACATAATCTAAGAATAAAAAGCGGAAAAAAATATAATATCAGAGATTTTCGCACTTTAAGATGATGAATTGTCAATGAAATATGCTCAGATAATTTCTCCGCAAGTCCTGTTGCAGGATGAATATTACCGATTTTATCGTCCGTGATAAGCGTACATTTAAGCATATATAATGAAAAAGACGTGCAAATTTTTTCTGACCAGTGTAGAAGCTATCCAACAGGGTTAATCAAAGCCTTTTGGATAGCTTCTAGTAATCACTACAATAATTTTAAAAACATGCAATATATTTGTGCCTCAATTGATGGAGGGAGCCTCTCATAATGCAGAAAGTTAAGCTTGACCCGGTGGATATTAAAATCCTCTCAGAGCTTCAGAAAGATGGGAAAATAACAAATATTGCTCTGTCTAAAGCTGCTGGCATCTCAGCCCCACCCTGCCTAAGACGCGTAAAAGCTCTGGAAGATGCAGGCATTATATCCGGATATTCAGCCGAGCTAAACGCAAAAGAATTGGGATATGCCATGCAATCTATGGCCTTCGTGGAGCTTACGAAGCAAAGCGATTCCGATTTGGAAAATTTCCGCATCTACATACAGGATTTCGATGAAATCAGAGAATGTTACCTTATAAGTGGGAAAAGTGATTTTATTTTGAAATGTATTGCAAAAGACTGGGATAGCTTTCATTCATTTGTCACTGATAAGCTTGTCAAAGCGCCGAATGTCAAAACAGTCCGCACTGCGCCTATTATCCAGACCTTCAAGAAACTACCGATGGTTCCAATTTAAATGAACCAAACATCGCATTTGATCACGGCAAAAAATATATCTGTCCGCAGAGACAATAGAGATATTCTAAAAAATATAAATATTGATATAGAGCCCCGTGACTTTATTACAGTTATTGGCCCAAACGGAGCTGGCAAATCAGTTCTGCTGAAATCTCTTATCGGTTTTTTTGATTTTGATGAGGGAACCATCACCAGACAAAAAAAATTAAAAATCGGTTATGTTCCGCAAAGGCTAACTGCTGATCAAACGATGCCTCTAAAAGTCAAAGATTTTTTAAAGCTATTAAAGAAGCCCTCTCGAGATCATTTGTCAGAAATAGTTGCGCAAACGACTATTCAAAAGCTTTTGCAGCTTCAGCTTTCTACTCTCTCCGGCGGAGAATTGCAGCGCGTGCTTTTGGCGCGTGCATTATTGAATATGCCAGAGCTTCTCATTTTAGACGAACCCGCACAAAATCTTGATATTATGGGACAAGTCGAATTTTACAAATTGCTCGATAAAATTTATAAGGAACGCGATATTGCTATCCTGATGGTCTCACATGATCTGCATATGGTCATGTCCTCTACCAAAAAGGTCGTATGTCTTAAGGGTGAGATATGTTGCTCAGGATCGCCGCAAAATATTGCAAAAGACCCGGCCTTCCAATCAATTTTTGGCGAATCTATAGCAGAAATGATGTCTGTCTATCACCATAACCATCATATGTAATCTCATATATAGCTTAATCGCTACGAAATTCCTATGGAATTTTGAGAGCATCCACTACGCTTCGCCAAAGGTTAAATAGAGTGGTTAAAAGACTTTAGCAAAGTCTTTCAACATAGCAGAATGCGGATTTATAATCCGATTCTGCTATAATATTTTAAATATTACAGACATCTTATCTCGTGATGATAAAACATGAATTAAGTCCTTACGAAATAGGTACAAACTTTACCCAAATCAACACTGGCTTAGGTGTCTCAAATATATATGGAAGTGAATGATTTACATTCTGTTAGATGTTTTAATTTGAGCGTCTCCTGAAGGGTTTACTCCATCATATGCATATTCAATTGGATAATCATTATGATAGGTCAAAGCGTATGCTGGCACGGTGACAGCATAGGAACTGGTCAAAACCGCACCAAAACCAAGCGCATTATTTAACGTGAGCATTTCAGCCTCCTTAATTATAGCTTGATTTAAAAATATGTAAGTATTCGAAAGTCTGCATCACATATTTGCAATTCTAACATTATTTCCGAAGTCCTACAATTTGATTAATAAGAGTGTGGCAATTTATTTGGTCTCTAAGCTTTTGTTTGTTTTGAACTTGAT
>JBCCNR010000231.1:0-3170 GCA_039025725.1 Pseudomonadota bacterium
AGATTTTTTAGTTTGTTTTCAGCTAAAATCCCTCAAAAATCATCTTCGTTAACCCGTTGGACAGATTCTAGGTGTCCTAGTTTATTGCTTATGCAAATTATGCTCTAATTTTTCATGCATTATTAAAATATAAAGATTAACATTGAATGCTGCATGTTCCTGTTTTACTATCCGAAGTGCTAGAATTTTCTCAACCACGAGAAGGTGAACATTTATTAGATTGCACATTTGGCCGTGGAGGATATAGTAGTGCTTTTCTTCAGAAAGATTGCCAAGTCACTGGGATTGATCGTGACCCATATGCCGAAGAAGAAGCGCAAAAATTTCATAAAGATTTTCCTGATTTATTTGGTTTCAAACTTTCTCCCTTCTCTAGGATTGGAGAGATGTTCCCTCCGCAATCATTTGATATTATATTATTTGATATTGGCGTGAGCTCGCCTCAGCTAGATGATGGCAAAAGAGGCTTTTCTTTCAATAAAAATGGGCCACTTGATATGCGCATGGGCTCAGAACAAGAAGGCGGTAAAACAGCCGCAGATCTTGTAAATAGCTTGTCAGAAAAAGACCTTGCAGATATTTTTTTTTATTATGGTGAGGAAAAAGCAGCCAAGAAATATGCGCGTTTGATTTGCGAACGGCGTATTTCAAAACCATTTGAAACAACTCTCGATCTTGCAGATTTCATCAAAGAAAATGCAGCAAGCCGTTCACGTGGCCGAAGTAAAATTCATCCTGCGACTTTGGTTTTTCAAGCTCTGCGTATTGTTGTAAATGATGAGCTTAACGAATTTGCAGTCGCATTAGAGGCATGTAAAACATTATTGCGCCCAGGGGGAAGACTTGTCATGGTGACGTTTCACTCACTTGAAGATCGTATTGCGAAACAATTTGCCAAAGAAAATAGTTTTGTGCCGAAAATATCGAAATATGGCAAAGACGATATAACCGATCACATAAATTATTTTGAGTTCCTGAATAAAAAACCTGTGACAGCTTCACCAGAAGAAATAAAAAGTAATCCGCGCGCTTCATCTGCTAAATTGCGCGCTTTAAAACGCACTATGAAGACATAATAACCCGAACTATGAATAAGGAATGAAGAGTAAGCATGACCACGCACGTCTTTGCGAGCGGAGCGAAGCAATCTCTTTGCATATAAATATAACAAATTGCCACGGGTGCTATGCACCCTCGCAATTGACGTGTTCAAAGTCACATACGTCTATTGCTTGATCTATAATAATTATGGTAAATACAATATTGAAAGTGAATTAAGGCGCTTGGTATAAAATGATCCTTACGGATATATCAAAAAAAGTTGTAAATATTTTATATCCGCCATCTTGTGGATTATGTATGGCGCCCACAGTAGAACCCCATACAATATGCTCTGATTGTACGCAGGATATGTATCCGCTTCCGCGATCAAAATGTAAATATTGCAGCTATCCTTTTGACCTAAATGTCGGAGAAGATATGGAATGCGCCCGATGTCTACAAGATAGACCACATTATGACCGCGCTGTCGCTCCTTTTTATTACCAAGATAAAGTTAAGGACATTATCCTGAAATTAAAATATGCCAATCAAACACATCTTGCATATATTGCTGCGAAATATATGCATCAGTGCCTCAGGAAACATAATATTAATGATTTTGATCAGATTATTCCTATCCCAATTCATATAAAAAAACATTTTACGCGCAAATATAATCAAGCAGGTTTAATTGCAAATCATTTAGCTAAAATTTTGCGAAAACCTTGTTTGAATAATTTTTTATTAAAACATAAAAATGTCTCGCAAAAAGGAAAGAGCCAAAGCCAACGCGCAGAAAATATTAAAAATACTTTTATCCTGAAAAGTCATAAGCAACTCAAAAGACAAAAATATCTTATTGTTGATGATGTTATGACAACAGGGGCAACTGTCAATGAAGCCGCACGATGTTTAAAAAAGGCTGGTGCGGAAAAAGTTTATGGTGTCACGCTTGCACGTGTTGGGCTTACACATGTTGGAACAGTTGATTTTTGAAAGAAGATGTGTAATCTAGGGCGTGTAAACATTCATAGAATATAAAGAGGAAAAATATGGCGAATATTACTATTTACACCAAATCAACATGCCCATTTTGTGTTAAGGCAAAGTCTTTATTGGACAGCAAAAATGTTACATATACTGAATATGATATTGGAAAACAGCCAGAGCTAAGGGATGATATGATTTCTAAAGCCAATGGCAAAACAACGGTACCGCAAATTTTCATCGGTGAGAAGCATATTGGTGGCTGTGATGACCTTCATGCGCTTGACGGTAAGGGAAGCCTTGACGCGCTTCTCGCGTAATTTTAAGTTTAATCATGTAAGGTAGAGAAAGTTATTTTTTTAAAGGAGATAACTTCCCTCTTTAATTTAAGGAGATAACTTCCCTCTTTAATTTTATGAAATAATAGTCCTCCCGAAACTATAATCATTCACGATTTTATCGGCTGTTAGCTTTTTCAAGAAATAATATTTTAAGTTTTTCCAATGTGCTTCTCCTGAGGGCATTGACATGATATGCCCCCTTAAAGCCTCGACTAAATTATGATAAGCGCAATTTTGACTATTCTGTCTTTTCATATAGCGCTTTGGTTGATCTGATGTTGGTTTTTGATAAAGATGCTGCCATTTTTCAAAATCATTATCCCATAAAATTTTGAATAAAAACTCCTGAAAAGCTTTTTCTGGGACTGTAAAATTCTGTACGGGAATGGCCTCATAGTGCCCTTCCCTTTCTGGTAAGGGAAATTGGTCTCCATTATAAAGCTGAACATCATAATTGTTATGTTTCTTCTTAATGACATATGACACAATGTGATTATCCCTATACATACCATTGCAAAAGAAGGCTCTCTGTTTTCCAAGATGTTTTTTTACTGCATCATAGCATTTTGAGAAATCCTGCCTCTCTTTAAGCTTAAGGGTTGCCGTTGATTTAAATAAATCTCTAATAGCATATTTAAGATATTTATTATCAGGAATATGCTTGCGCATAACATCACCAAAAGCTGCGATCATACATCTGGTCACAAATTTTTGTGCTGCAACTGGGTAATCAAGGAGCCAGCCGGGAGCCTCACCCAGACCCAGGAGGTGGCCGCATCATGAGCTTGCGCTTTGCCGCCC
>JBCCNR010000232.1:0-3160 GCA_039025725.1 Pseudomonadota bacterium
AAGGGTGAGTGGTATAATGAAAAAGGAGCCTCAAATAAAGCACTTTTGATGCGTACACCGATTGATGGTGCCAGAATTTCATCAAATTATGGTATGCGTCGCCATCCTGTGCTTGGTTATTCAAAAATGCATCGTGGCGTAGATTTCGCAGCCCCTACCGGAACGCCAATATATGCTGCTGGCGATGGTGTTGTAACAAAGAAATATCGCTCGCGGACATATGGCAATTACATACGGTTGCGACATACAGGACAATATTCCACTGCTTATGCGCATTTATCTCGTTTTCGGCGTGGGATTGGCGTTGGATCATCCGTAAAACAAGGGCAAGTTATTGGCTATGTTGGAAATACCGGGCGCAGCACTGGGCCACATCTTCATTATGAAGTTCTAAAAAATGGAAAGCAAATTAACCCTCATTCTAAAAATCTGCCTGTGCAAAAGCCTGTTTCAAATGCAAAGAAAAAACTATACAAAAAACTAAAAGCAGAAATTACCCGAAGAAGATCTGGTGAAATGGAGACAAAAACCTATTCTTCGATTAAAGACTTAAAAGGTGATATTATTTAGAGAGACTTTGTCATTAACACTCTCTTTACCATTTCCATGCACTATCGAACATATTTAGTTATTAAATTATGGACGATGCATGAAAGAATTAAGAAAAACATCTTATCCTATTAAAATCTCTACAATTGCAGCTGCGCTTTTAACGTCTGCTTGTGCTGGTTTTGATATGCGTCAGGGCATGATTGATAGCGATATGGCTGATATGTCATTGTCGCAAGACTATAATCAGAATGATAAATATGCTCACCAAGATGCAATCCAGCAAGATCCTCTTTCTGAGGCAAGTCAATATGATAAGAAAGATATAAGAATATATCTTGCCGATGCAGCACGCATCGCAGAAGATGAAGGCGCTTTTTCCGAGGCCGCTGGTCATTGGCATAAAATCCTAGAGAAACATCCTAATCGTGAAGAAGCCCTTTATGGACTTTCCAGAACAGGTCGCAAAGCTGGCCTTGGAAAGCCTGTTTTGTCCGCTCTGTTTAAAGCGATTGGCAATGATCCGAATAATAGTGGTCTTATCGCGGAAACTGCGAAAGTCTATTACTCCATTGGGGAATATAAAAATGCTATGGCGCAAATAGAACAAGCCATTAAAATCAATGATGAAAAATGGGAATATTATTCACTGGGTGGAGCAATCAGCGATAAGATGAATTTCTTTACAGATGCAGCTTCATTTTATGAGCGTGCATTGGCTCTCTCGCCGAACAACCCTAAAGTTCTTCATAATTATGCGACATCACGCCTGATGAATGGTGATATGCGCTCAGCCGAGCAATATGCTTATGATGCCGCGCAATCAGAGGGCGCAACAATTCGCAACTATCAGGCTTATGCAGAAATCCTTGGAAAGCAAGGGCGTTTCGAGGATGCAAAATCTTTTTTAGACAATAAACTCGATAGACGCGAAGCAAAATTGGTATATGATATGGTTAAGGCTGAAACGGCCTCTCCGGTCTTATGGGGGCGCAGCCAGTAAAATCTTAGAGTTTTTTCAAGAGAGGAAAGCCCTGATTTGGTTATGCCTTATCAGGGCTTTTTATTATTTATGAAAATAATATTGGTTCAGACGGACGAAGAGCTAGAAGCATGTTTAGATGATATTTCAGGCAGTAAAACGCTTTTTCTAGATACAGAATTCATGCGTGAAAGAACTTATTATCCTGAATTTTGCCTTTTGCAGCTTTATGTCGGCGGAGAGAATGTTTATCTTATAGATCCGCTTTCTAAAAAGATGGATATTTCGCCTCTTCTTGAATTGCTTAAAAATGAGGCTATTTTGAAAGTCTTTCATGCAGCACGACAAGACCTTGAAATATTCTTCCATGATTATAATTTTATACCGTCTCCTTTATTTGACACGCAGATAGCTGCGCATTATTTGGGCTATGATGATCAGGTGAGTTTTGAAAATATGGTACGTTTCACCAGTGGTGTGAAGCTAGATAAAACACAGCAGCGCACAGATTGGCGCAAGCGGCCTCTCAGTCAGAAGCAAATTTCATATGCTGCCAGAGATGTTTTTTATCTCGCGCCTATTTTTGAAAAAATTCACACTGACCTGCAAGAGCGCAGCCGTTTGGCATGGATTGAGGATGATATTCAGAAACTGACCTCTATGGAGACTTATCAATTTCACAGAGATAATGTTTTAAAGAAGGTCCGCAATCGATTTAATGATGATATCTCTTTATCTATCTGCGCAGAGCTTATGGTATGGCGAGAAAAGCAAGCCATGTCTGAGGATCTTTCACGTCAGCGTGTTTTATCAGATGATATGATTGTTACTATTGCGACAAGGAAGCTTAAATCGAAGGATGATCTTCGTACTTTAAAGGCGATCAAAAAATATCAGATTGAAAAATATGGCGATCTTATCCTTGAGACTGTTCAATATGGACAGGATCATGCGGAGAGTTTTACTTTACCAAGGACTGTACGTCCATCTGCCACGCAGGAAAAGCTGGTCGCGATGATCAATATTTACACGAAGCAGGCCTCTCAGGACCTTGATGTGATACCGCGTGTACTTGCATCTAGCGGAGAGATACAAACATATGCCGTTCACGGCACAGCATCTTTCCTATCAGGCTGGAAATATGATGTTTATGGACAATATGTTGAGAAAATTTCACATGGAGAAGCCATGTTGAAATATCACAATGGGAATATCACATTGTCATTTTAAGAGACACCTAAGCCAGTGATGATTTTGGCAAAATTTTGTACCTATTTCGCAAGGTTCTGCTTCATATGTTATCATCACGAGGTAAGGTGTCTGCATTTAAAGCCTGCTGGATAGCGATTTACCCGAACTATGGATTATGGATAAGGAAATGAAGAGTTAAGCATCGCCACGCACGTCTATTGCGAGCATAGCGAAGCAATCTCACCCAATATAAATATAACAGATTGCCACGGGTGCTGCGCACCCTCGCAATTGACGAGGAATTGTTATTTATACTAACCCGAGCTATGGATAAGGATAGTATTTATAAGCATTGATTAAAAACGGATGAATTTTAAGAGAATGATTGATATTTCTGAGTTGTAAAAAAAGAGAGATATCAATCATGTGCAGATATAC
>JBCCNR010000233.1:0-3159 GCA_039025725.1 Pseudomonadota bacterium
CCAAGCGAAATACGTCTTTTTGCAAAATCAATCTCAAGAATTTGTATTTCAACTTCCTGACCCGGATTAACAATACGGTTTGGATGTAAATTTTTCTTTGTCCAGCTGAGCTCAGTGACATGAATAAGACCTTCAACACAATCTGAAAGCTCAACAAAAGCACCATAATCAGTAATATTTGTCACTTTTCCTGTCACGCGTGTTCCAACTGGGAAACGCTCTTCGACGCCTTCCCATGGGTCAGACTGAAGCTGCTTCATACCAAGAGAAAGACGCTTCGTATCGGATATTTTGGTAATCACAACCTGCACAGTGTCGCCCATAGTCAATACTTCTGATGGGTGATTGATGCGTTTCCATGAAATATCAGTCACATGCAACAAGCCGTCAATCCCACCAAGATCAACGAACGCCCCATAATCTGTAATATTCTTAATGATTCCTTCAACAACCTGACCTTCAGCAAGGTTCTCAATGATTTCAGCGCGTTGTTCTGCGCGCTCTTCTTCTATAATCGCACGACGTGAAACCACAATATTTCCGCGTTGATAATCCATTTTCAAAATAGCAAATTTTTGCGGTGCTGTCATAAGATGTGAAATATCACGTAAAGGACGTACATCAACCTGTGAGCCCGGCAAGAATGCAATCGCGCCCATAATATCAACTGTAAAGCCACCCTTAACACGAGACGTAATCATACCTTCAACTTGCTCTCCGGCCTCAGAAGCCTTTTCAAGTTTAACCCAAGCCTCCTCACGGCGCGCTTTATCCCGAGAGAGAACAGCCTCACCCCTCGAATTTTCTATACGCTCAACATAAACGTCGATAAACTGACCAATTTCAAGGCCATCACGCTCACCTGAGGCAACAAATTCCTTAAGATCAACACGACCTTCCGTTTTTAAACCAATATCAATTACCGCACATTCGCGATCAATATCAATTATTTTTCCACGGACAACACTGCCCTCAATATTATCATTGACACCAAATGTTTCATTAAGAAGAGCCTCAAAATCATCCATTGAAGGCTGTTGCAAACTATTAGACATATTTTAAATTCCTAAAATTACTATATCTTACTGGCCGGACTGTTTTTCAGTCGGTCTGTTACGTTAAAATTACAAAAACTCATTGATTTCCAAAATCTTTAGATACAAATAAACATCTTATCATCAGACGCCAATGCATTTTCAGTCATATGTATCGCTTGCGCAATAGCGTCTTTAATAGACATTTTTGACGTATCAAGCAAGACCGAATCTTCAGCCGGCTTTAATGGCGCATCTTTTCGGTTCATATCTCTTGCATCTCTTGCCTTTAAGGCAGTCAAAACATCCTCAAATATAATTTTTTCCCCGTATGCTTGGTATAATTCCTCAAAGCGTCTTTGGGCGCGTATCTCTATATCTGCGGAGATAAATAATTTTATCGGCGCCTTAGGACAAATAACAGTTCCGATATCCCGACCATCTAACACCGCACCATTGCCCGGTGGATAGATCGCAAAATTACGCTGAAAATCTAAAAGTGCTTCTCTCACACCTTGAATAACTGCAACCTTTGATGCATAAGCGGAACACGCATCACTCCGTAAATCTGCATCATTTAACCACTCCGGGTCAAAACTTTTTGCAACATGAATGGCTGTATCATCATTGCCCATAGAGGGATCTAATGCATGGGTGCGCAACCCCACTGCACGGTATAAAAGACCAGTATCTAAATGCGAAAATCCAAAATGTGCAGCAACACCACGCGCAATCGTTCCCTTCCCCGAACAAGCTGGCCCGTCAATCGCAATGATAATCTTATGTTCTGATGTGGATTGGCTCATGCTGCTATCTCCTCAATGTGAAGGCCGTGCATATTCATAATTGTATCAAAATGTGGAAAGCTCGTTGCAATAAAAGCTCCATTATCTATAGAAACAGAATTTTGTGCAACAGCACCTGCTATTAAAAAAGACATTGCAATACGATGATCCATAAAAGTTTCAATATGCCTTCCGCCAATAATATCCCCCCCGAGAATATCCATACCATCCTCAAATTCTTTAACATGCACACCTATCTTTTTCAAGCCACCGACCATTGCATGAATGCGATCAGATTCTTTAACCCGCAACTCCTCTAGCCCGCGCATTGATGTTGTTCCCTCAGCAACAGCCGCAGCCACACATAATATTGGAAATTCATCAATCATAGAAGATACTCTTTCTTTCGGAACATCTATCCCCTTTAAACGCGAAGAACGCGCGGTAATATCTCCTATATCTTCACCGCCTTGCTGACGCTGATTCGTGATCTCAATATCGGCACCCATATCTTTTAATGTCTCAAAAAGTCCAGCGCGCTCTGGGTTTAAAAGGACATTTTCTATTGTAACCTGCGAATCCTCTGTAATAATCGCTGCAACAATAGGAAAAGCCGCAGAAGAAGGATCCGCCGGAACAATAATATTTTGCGCCTCTAAAGTCGGATATCCCTTTAAAGCTATGACATAATGATCATCTTCAAAATAAGTCTCTATATCAGCGCCGAAAAATTTTAGCATTTTTTCTGTATGGTCTCGGGTTTTTATTTTTTCTCTTACAAAAGTCGTTCCCGGACAATTTAACCCTGCCAGCAAAATCGCAGACTTCACCTGCGCGGAGGCAACAGGACATGTATAATCAATTGGAACAGGATCCTCTGCACCAACGAGCGTAAGCGGTAATCTTTGCCCTGAGCGCCCAAAAGCTTTTACCCCCATCTGCTGAAGAGGTGTCAAAATACGTCCCATTGGACGCTTACATAAAGAAGCATCACCTGTAAAAGTCGTCGAAAAATCATAAGGCGCCACCAGTCCCATTGTTAATCTTGACCCTGTTCCGGCATTGCCAAAATCTAGAATATTTTCTGGCTCTTTAAAGCCTCCGACACCAACGCCTTGAATAGAAAATTCTGTGCTTGATTCAGGGGCAACTATATCCGCACCAAGCGCCCTCATTGCAGATTTTGTATGCATCACATCATGCGCCATAAGCAAATTTTTAATAGATGTCTTCCCGAGCGCCATAGCACCAAACATAAGCGCGCGATGTGAAATAGATTTATCCCCCGGGACGGTTATATGGCCTGAAAAATGTCTTATTTTGTGATAAATATAGCTATA
>JBCCNR010000234.1:0-3157 GCA_039025725.1 Pseudomonadota bacterium
AAGTTGCAATGATAAACTGAAAATCTGATATTGCTCCAGCAAAATCACCATGAATAACAGCATCATCAAGAATATGATCTGCTCTGGATGCCATTGCGTAAGCTTTTTCCGACGGAGGCCCATCTCTAGGGGCAATAAGGCACAATCGGCTTAAAGAAAAATTAGCCATGGCCCGCGCAGCAGCACCAATATTTTCATGCATTTGCGGCGCTGATAAAATAATTGCGGGCGCTTGCAGCATGACTTAAGAAAATTTAATTTGAAACTTCGTCGCCCTGATGGCCAATATCATCGTTTTGTAGCTTAGATTTTGGGAACAGAACTTGACGTCCATTATAATAGCCACAATGCGTACATACTGTATGGGATTGTTTCTCACCGCCACAATCTGCACATTCAGTCATTGTTATAAGTCTTACACGGTCATGCATACGGCGCATGCCGCGTTTCATCGGAGTCGTTTTTCGCTTAGGAACAGCCATCTTACACCCAAAATTCTAAATCTATTTGGCGCAAAATAGCGAAATTGCATCAAAATGCAAGATAAAAATAAACTCTTTTCAAGATTGCTCTTTAGAGGCATTTGGTGTAAAAAACATTTTCCATGAAAAATTGATGATATGGGGAGAGTGATATGTCTGTTACAGCCTTAAGACAAAAAGCAGAAATTACACATGATACTGTGACAACGGGCGCGCTTCCGGCTTCAAAAAAGGTTTATCTTTCGTCAGGAAATAGGCAGGATATAAAAGTTCCTTTCCGTGAAGTCAGTTTAAGTGATCCTGATACGCCCTCCATATTTCTTTATGATACATCGGGCCCTTACACAGATGAGAATGTTACAGTCAATATCCGTGAAGGATTGCCAGAAATTCGCAAAAACTGGATCGAAAAGCGTGATGTCACACAATATCAGGGGCGCCAGCTAAAGCCTGAGGATAATGGAAATGTCACCGGGATAAAACTTGCTGAGGAATTTCCGATCAAAAAAAATCCATATAAAAGGGCAGGAGACTGTTTAACGCAGTTAGAATATGCACGAAAAGGCATCATCACTGAGGAAATGATTTATATCGCCGAGCGTGAAAATCTCGCGCGCAACTTATCCAAGCAGGCAAGGGATAAAGCGATTGCGACGGGGCAGTCTTTTGGTGCAGAGATACCGGCTTATATAACGCCTGAATTTGTGCGCGATGAAGTCGCGCGGGGGCGTGCTGTTATTCCTGCGAATATCAACCATCTCGAGCTTGAGCCACAAATTATCGGACGTAATTTCCTTGTAAAAATCAATGCGAATATTGGGAATTCTGCTGTAACATCTTCTGTTGCCGAAGAGGTTGATAAGCTTGTCTGGTCTATCAGATGGGGGGCAGACAATGTGATGGACCTTTCAACAGGGCGTAATATTCATAATACGCGTGAATGGATTGTTCGTAACTCGCCTGTGCCTATTGGGACAGTGCCCATTTATCAGGCTCTTGAAAAGGTGGGCGGTGTTGCAGAAGATTTAACATGGGATGTTTTCCGTGACACGCTCATTGAGCAAGCCGAACAAGGCGTTGATTATTTTACAATCCATGCTGGTGTTTTGCTGCGTTATGTCCCGCTGACTGCCCAAAGAGTGACGGGTATAGTCTCGCGTGGTGGGTCTATTATGGCGAAATGGTGCCTTGCCCATCATAAAGAGAGTTTCCTTTATACTCATTTCGAAGAAATCTGCGAGATTATGCGCAGTTACGATGTTACATTTTCACTTGGGGATGGTCT
This sequence comes from Pseudomonadota bacterium, assembly GCA_039025725.1. Lineage (GTDB taxonomy): Bacteria > Pseudomonadota > Alphaproteobacteria > JBCCNR01 > JBCCNR01 > JBCCNR01. The sequence continues at coordinate 1,768 of JBCCNR010000234.1, forward strand.
TCGTCCGGGCTCTGTTGCGGATGCGAATGATGCTGCGCAGTTTGGTGAGCTAGAAACACTTGGAGAATTGACGCAAATTGCGTGGGATCATGGCTGTCAGGTCATGATAGAGGGGCCGGGTCATGTGCCAATGCATAAGATTAAAATCAATATGGATAAGCAGCTAAAAGAATGCGGAGAGGCTCCTTTTTATACATTGGGCCCGCTGACGACAGATATTGCTCCGGGATATGATCATATTACATCTGGTATTGGCGCGGCGATGATTGGCTGGTTTGGAACGGCGATGTTGTGCTATGTGACACCGAAAGAGCATCTTGGTTTACCTAATCGGGATGATGTTAAGACTGGGGTAATTACATATAAGATCGCTGCGCATGCGGCGGATTTGGCGAAAGGACATCCTGCCGCGCAATATCGAGATGATTTATTGTCGAAAGCACGTTTTGAATTTAGATGGGAAGATCAATTTAATTTAGGTCTTGACCCTGATACTGCGCGATCTTTCCATGATGAAACTCTGCCGAAAGAGGCGCATAAGGTTGCACATTTTTGCTCTATGTGTGGGCCTAAATTTTGTTCTATGAAAATTTCTCAGGATGTCCGTGATTATGCGGCAACAGAAGTAGCGCAAAAAGGTATGGCAGATATGTCAAAAAAATATGCAGAAATGGGACGCAATCTTTATCTGGATGAGAATGTCATTAAAGATGCAAATAAAGTCTTAGCCTAATGAATATAAAGAGGAAAATATGCTGCGAGTAGTAATCCGTAAAATACGCTCAATGATTTCGGGGATAGAGCGTGCGCATATTCCTGTTTTGCGTCTTGAAGGTGTTATTGGCGGTAAGGGGTATGGCAAAAAAGGCTTATGCCTCGATAGCATCAAGAAGGGGCTTGAGGAAGCGTTTGATTTTGATAAAAAATCAAAATTGGTGATTTTGGTGATTAATTCTCCGGGAGGCTCGCCTGCGCAATCTTCCTTGATTTACAAATATTTATGTCACCTTAAGAAAAAATATGAGAAAAAGTTGATTGTGCTCGTTGAGGATGTTGCTGCTTCTGGTGGGTATTATATTGCCTGTGCGGCGGATGAAATATATGCTGATGATCATTCTATTACCGGGTCAATCGGCGTTGTCTCTAGTGGTTTTGGTTTTGTCAAAGCGATTGATAAAATTGGAATTGAGCGCCGTGTGCATACATCTGGTGAAAATAAGTCTATATTAGATCCATTTTCCGAAGAAAAAGCAGAAGATATTGCGCATTTAAAGGCAATTCAATCCGATATCCATGATGTATTTAAAAATGTTGTAAAAGAAAGACGTGGTGAAAAGCTTGTCGATGTTGAAAAAAATGAAATATTTACTGGAAAATTCTGGGCTGCGCA
>JBCCNR010000235.1:0-3149 GCA_039025725.1 Pseudomonadota bacterium
AAAATGCTTAGCCTTGCTCTTTATTATGATCTGTTATGTAAGCTTGTCTCATGCTCAGGAACAGGCACAAACAGAGAATATGTCGGTCATGCTGCGTGAAGATTATGGTGCGTTATTTGCACGGACTGAGAAGCCCCCACAATTCCCAGCAAAGAATATTCAGCTTGGGAAAAAGCTTTTTTTTGACAAGAAGTTATCAGATACAGGCACGATAAGTTGTGCATCTTGCCATCATCCAGATAAAGCATTTACAGATGGCTTGCCGACATCTCGTGGTAAAAATGGTAAAATTTTAAAGCGTAAGACTATGTCACTCTATAATGTGGCAGATGATCCATTTTTCCTCTGGGATGGGCGTGCAAAAACCTTAGAAGAGCAGTTTTTCCTAACATTACAGCACCCAGATGAGATGAATATGACATCAGAGCGCCTTGAGAAGACCATGACATCTGACCCTGATTACGTCAAAGCGTTCAGAGTCTTAAAAATAAAGATTTCTGCTGAAAATATTGCTGGTCTTGTGGCGACTTATGTAAGATCACTTTCAGCCCCTCAAACCAGATTTGATGACTGGCTGGAGGGAGATGATTTTGCCTTAACGCCTTCTGAATTAAGGGGCTTTCATCTTTTCAATAATAAAGCAAATTGTACTGCATGTCATATTGGGCCAGATTTTACGGATGATATGCGCAATGATATTGGCTTGAATGATTCTGATCTGGGTCTGGGCGCTATTACTGGGCAAACAGATGATCACCATTTCTTTAAAACGCCCGGTTTACGTGCTATTAAACATCGCGCGCCTTATATGCATCATGGAGCTTTCGCAACGTTAGAGGAGGTCATTGACCACTATAATGATGGAGGCTTCAAAAGAGGCGAAACAGATATCCCACCAGAAGAAGATCAAACAGGAGAAATTGCTTTTCACAATTTCACTCAGCCTTTAAATTTAACGGAAGATGAGAAAAAAGATTTGATTGCATTTCTTAAGTCTTTGTAAACATGTTGTGATAATATCACAGTTTGCCCAAAAATAAAATGTTTATCATATGAACTTGTTATTTTGTGCATCTAAAACTAAAAAAAGACGCAGCTTTCAGATAATATATCTAAAGTATCAATGTTAGGGTGGCATTTAAATGAAGAATATCCTTATAGAAAAAACACATAAATTTTGGATATTGGTGCTCTGTGTTGCGCTGCTTTTTTTATGGATGTTTGTTGACGCCATATTCCCTTTTTTGATTGCTTTCATAATTGCATATTTACTTACGCCTGCTACAGATCGCCTAGAGGGGCTCGGGATGCATCGTATGATCGCAACAAATATTGCGATTTTCGGATTTATAGCTGCCCTTATTTTATTTGGTCTGCTTTTTATCCCCCTTATTATTCAGCAAATTTCTGATCTTATCACCAATCTGCCGGTCAATTTGCGTAAACTGGTCAATTTTCTAACGCATCAATTTGGTGATACAATGGAAACGCTTCCTTTCACTGAAAAAGACCTTAAAAAATATATCTCAACATATTTTAATGGCGGTTTAGAAAATGCAGCAGGTTATACCAAAAAAGCAGTCGAACAAATTGTCTCGGGCTCTATGAGTGTTGTAAAAACAGTTGCATCCTTGATTGTGACCTTGGTTGTGGCTTTTTATCTGGTGCTGGATTGGCATAAATTGATAAAAAAAATCGAGAGCTGGATACCGCGCCATCATCTTGATACAGCGCGTTGTTTGTTTAAAGAAATTGACTATCTTCAATCCTCTTTTATTCGGGGGCAGGTGCTTGTCTGTCTTATTATGGCTTGGTATTATATTGTCGTTTTTGAAGCCATTGGACTAGATTACGGTTTCGTTCTCGGCCTAACGACAGGGATTTTGACTTTTATTCCTTATGTGGGGGCATCGCTTGGGTTTATCATGACAGCCAGTATTGCGGCCGCGCAATATCTTCCTGAATATTCGCAACTATTGATATTAGGTGTTGCTTTTGCCCTCGGGCAGACAGCTGAAGGCTATTTCCTCGTCCCAAAACTTGTGGGGCATGCCGTACATCTTCATCCTGCATGGATTATGTTTGCGCTGCTGGCCTTTGGCTCGCTTTTTGGCATTGCAGGCATGCTGATTGCCGTTCCTTCTATAACTTTCATGGGGGTTATAGTGAAATTTGCTCTTGAACGCTATATGTTGAGTGAGTATTATAATAAGGATGCAAAATATTGACAAGAGACCCTGATTTGCAACAGCTTACTTTAAATTTGCCTTTTGCGACCAGCTATCATCCTGCTGATTTTGCTGAAAGTGCCTGCAATGCTGATGCGCTCTCATCGGTGCGGAACTATCGCGAATGGCCTTCCTATGGTCTCTGTGTTGTTGGGGATAAGGGCTCTGGGAAGACACATCTTGCATCTATCTATCATTTTGAATCTCCTACGGCGCTGTCTCTTGCGCCGGAAGATGTCAAAAAAAATAGAATTTTTGAAATCGCTGCGAATCATATTATCATTGATGATGCGGACCTTGTAAAAGACGAAAAAGCTTTCTTTCATTTGATTAATCTGGTTAAAGAACGCAAAGGCAGACTTTTTATTACAGCAACGACGCCGCCTTCCAGTTGGAAAATAAGATTGCCTGATCTTAAATCACGTCTTTGCAGCCTTCCTGTTGTAAAACTCCACGCGCCAGATAAGACGCTTTTGCATGATATTCTTTTAAAATTATTCAGTGACAGACAAATGAGTGTTGATCCGGATTTATCAGATTATATCATCAGCCATATTCAGGAAGATATTAAAATTCTTGAAGATCTCGTCGGGTGGTTGCATGAAGAGGTCTCTATCAGTCGAAAGCCGCTTTCTAAGGCAATTTTCAGAAATGTTTTATTTGCTCACACCGATATTATGAATGATGCTGCAAAAGAGCGCTTTTTAGGAATTATACCAAAAGCCCAAAATAATTTTTAATCACTAGCGAAGCGTAGTGGATGCTTTCAAAATTCCATAGGAATAAACTATAGGTGCTTTTGGTAGAAGCTGTCCAACAGGGTTAACAAAGATGATTTTTGAGAGATTTTTAGCTGAAAACAAACTAAAAAATCTGTGCATAGTGGTGCTACGGACATATTTTTTAGTGAAGTTTGTAGGC
>JBCCNR010000236.1:0-3145 GCA_039025725.1 Pseudomonadota bacterium
CTCACTTTCCGTGGGAGATTTATTTACAGCTATTTCTTTTTAATGTCCTGTTTTTTGGTTGTATATGCCTTAGGATTATTCTTATTCTGGAGTTATCATAGTTTTACAGCCCATTATATGAAGCTTTCTGAGATTTTTTCTGGATGGCTGATTATGATGATCATTTATCCGCTTGCTTTTTCTGCGTTGCATTTTTTACTGATTAAACGCCATAAGAGAATATTACGTTATGCGCTATAGCCTTAAGGATCTCAGTCAGCTTTTTTCTCGGCGTGTGATGTTGCTTGGGGCGGCGCAATCGACTTTATTTGCTACTTTAGGCGCACGTATGTGGTGGTTGCAAATTGAAGAAAATAAAAAATATTTTGATCTCGCAGAGGGAAACCGTATCGATGTACGATTTTTATTGCCTCAGAGAGGGCGTATTTTAACAGATGATCTTTTGCCGATTGCGAATATTATTCCTAAATTTGAAATTGTGCTTATTCCTTATCGTGTGCGCGAATTAAAGCCAACATTAGAAAAATTATCAGAGATCACCACGCTGCATCCGGATAAAATCACAGAATTGCAGGAAATGAATAAGCATTTATTTCGCTATGCTTTTGTGCCGATAAAGACAATTCATGATTGGAATGAGGCGACTAAGGTTTCAAACAGGCTCTATGAGCTTCCGGGCATTGATATGCATGTTGGCCATGAAAGACATTACCCTTTTCCGGATTTGTTTTCACATATTTCTGGTTATGTTGCGTCTGTCAGTAAGCGTGATCAGAAAGAAGATGCCTCGCCGATGTTAAAAATTCCCGGTATGAAGATCGGTAAACAAGGCATTGAAAAAACCAGTGACAAAACTCTGCGCGGTCAGGCAGGCTCACTTAAGGTTGAGGTAAATCATTTAGGTCGCGTGCAAAAAGAATTAGATCGCGTCAATCCTGTCAGTGGGAAAGATTTGCATTTAACGGTTAATGGAGAAATTCAGCGTGCTGCGATTGAGGCTATTGGATCAGAAAGCGGCGCCACTGTTGTGATGAATGTTAAAAATGGTGCAGTTTTGGCCATGTGCTCAACGCCAGCTTATAATCCCAATTTATTTATTAATGGTATCAGTCATAAAGATTGGAATAATATCAGAAATAATGAGCGCGCGCCGATGAATAATAAGGCAATTATTGGTCAATATCCTCCCGGCTCGACTTTTAAAATGCTGACATTGATCGCAGGGCTGGAGATGGGATATGTCACACCAGATGAAAAAATCTATTGCCCGGGGCATTATCGTTTGGGCAAGGGAAAATTTCATTGTTGGAAATATTCCGGCCATGGATATGTGAATGCTGTTCAGGCGATTATGTGGTCATGTGATGTGTATTTTTATGAACTTAGTCAGCGTGTTGGTATTGAAAAAATTGCAGAAGTGGCCCGGCGTTATGGGCTGGGAACTGATACGGGGATAGAACTTCCATTTGAAAAAGCTGGCCTTATGCCTGATCCTGCCTGGAAAATGGATCGCTATGGGCAAAGATGGCTCAAGGGGGAAACAGTTATTACCTCTATAGGGCAGGGGAGTGTTTTAACAACGCCCTTGCAATTGGCAGTGATGACAGCGCGATTGGCGACGGACCGTAAAGTCATGCCGCATATGATACAAACTGATGATCGTCCTCCTTTTGATTATATCGCTGAGGCCAATCCTGACATTACAAATATTATTCGCGAAGGAATGTTTAGTGTTGTTAATCGCCCGGGAGGGACGGCATCGGCTGGAAAAATTCAGTCTGAATATGGTCAGGCCGCAGGAAAAACAGGAACCGCGCAAGTGCGACGGATTTCCAAAAGCGAACGTAGGCGCGGTGTGTTAAAAAATCATCAGTTACAATGGAAATATCGCGACCATGCTTTATATGTGGCTTTTGCACCATATGATGACCCGATCTATGCTGTCAGCACAGTCATTGAGCATGGTGGATCAGGCTCTCGTGCAGCTGCGCCAGTTGCAACAGCAGCATTACGCAAAACATTTGAAGTTTATGGCCTCAATCAGGATGCACCTTATGTCACAAAAACTCTATTTTCCTGAAGAAGAGCTTTCTATCAAGGCTAAGTTTGAGCGCATGAGCAAAAGCTTATTGCTTTTTGCCTCTATAGTGGTGTGTATTGGAACGGTGATGTTATATAGCTCTGCTGGGGGGCAGCTTGTGCCTTGGGCCGGAGCGCATTTTATACGTTATTGTGTGGCGCTGATCATATGTCTTGCAATCACTATGGTTCCCATTAGATGGATTTATAAACCTGCCTATTTGATCCATATTATTACGATTTTATTGCTAATTGCGACCGCACTTTTTGGTGACACCAGTAAAGGCGCCGAACGGTGGCTGAATTTAGGTATTGTCAGGCTGCAACCATCTGAACTTGCGAAGATCAGCACGATTGTGGCATTAGGCCGTTTTTTTCATGAAGGATATAAATTTCGTTTTGCCCCAATTTATATGGTATCTGTGCCGATGTTAATTATTGTTATTCCAACGATTCTGATCTTAAAACAGCCTGATTTGGGGACGTCTTTGTTACTCATTTTTGCTGGAATTACCGTAATGTTCTGTGCTGGTCTTGATTGGCGGCTTTTCGCGGGCGGTGGTATTGCTGCACTTTCGGCGCTCCCTTTTATTTGGCTGGGGATGAAGCCCTATCAAAAAAGGCGCGTTTTGACATTTCTTGACCCTGAAAGTGACCCTTTGGGAGCAGGATATCATATTGCACAGGCTAAAATTGCTATGGGATCAGGTGGGATAACTGGACGCGGTTTTATGAACGGCCCCCAAAGCATGTTAGAATTTTTACCAGAAAAACATACTGATTTTGCCTTTACAGCCTATGCTGAGCAATTTGGTTTTATTGGATCACTTATTTTGCTCTCTCTCTTCGCTGTTATTATTTTTATTATGATCATGATGGCTGTCCGGACACGTCATATTTTCGGCAAGCTTCTCATTATTGGCCTGACCACCAATTTCTTTTTTTATGTCTTTATCAATATGGCAATGGTAATGGGGCTTATTCCTGTTGTTGGTGTTCCTCTTCCCCTCATGAGCTATGGCGGAACAGTTATGATATCTATTTTTATTGCTTTTGGAATTGCACA